>CALAFV010000612.1 GCA_937891445.1 uncultured Phycisphaerales bacterium
CGCCGTGGATCGCGCCGGCGCACTTCTCCTCACCGCTCACACCCAGGCACCGTCGCCCCGCCCCACCACCACCACCCACACCCCCGCCGCCGTCGCCGACGCCGTCCGCGCCGCCCGCCTCGCCGCCATCGCCGCCGAGATGGGCCAGACCCTCCAGCGCACCGCCCTGTCCACCAACGTCAAGGAGCGGCTCGACTTCTCCTGCGCCATCCTCGACGCCGACGGCAACCTTATCGTCAACGCCCCGCACATTCCCGTGCACCTCGGCGCCCTGGGCCCATGCGTCCGCGCCCTGCGCGACGCCATCGACATGGGTCCCGACGACGTCGTCGTGACCAACCACCCCGCCTTCGGCGGCTCGCACCTCCCCGACATCACCGTCGTCTCCCCCGTCCACACGGATTCGGGTGATCTCATCGGCTACGTCGCCAGCCGCGCCCACCACGCCGAGATCGGCGGCATCGCCCCAGGCTCCATGCCCCCCGCCGCCCGTTGTCTCGCCGAGGAAGGCGTCGTCATCCCGCCCACCCACCTCATCCGTCGCGGCGAGGACCGCTCCGACGCCCTCCGAGCCCTGCTGACCTCCGCGTCCCACCCCAGCCGCGCGCCCGATGAGAACATGGCCGACCTCGCCGCCCAAGCCGCCGCCAACCGCCTCGGCGCGCAGGCCCTCCGCGCCCTGGCCGAGTCGATGGGCCTCCCCGCCCTCGCCGCCGCCATGCGCGGCCTCCAGGACCGCGCCGAGCACCGCCTCCGCGCGGCGCTGCGCCCCCGGGCCGGCCGCACGCTTCGCGCCGAGCAACACCTCGACGACGGCTCCCCCATCCGCGTCCGTATCGACGTCGCCGCCGACGGATCCGCAACCATCGACTTCGCCGGCTCTGCTCCCGTCCACGGCGGCGGCTTCAACGCCCCCGCCGGCGTCGTCCGCAGCGCCGTCATCTACGTCCTTCGCCTGCTCATCGACGAGCCGCTGCCGCTCAACGAGGGCCTCATGCGCGCGATCGACCTGCGCCTCCCGCCAGGGATGCTGAATCCCCCCTTCGACCCCGACCCCGCCCGCTGCCCACCCGTCTCCGCCGGCAACGTTGAGACCTCGCAGCGCATCGTGGACACGCTCCTGGAAGCGTTCGATCTCGCCTCCGGCAGCCAGGGCACCATGAACAACGTCATCTTCGGCTCCCCCACCTTCGGCTACTACGAGACCGTCTGCGGCGGTGCGGGCGCCGGCCCCGGCTTCGACGGCGCCAGCGCCGTCCACACGCACATGACCAACACCCGCATCACCGACCCCGAAATCCTCGAGCACCGCTACCCCGTCCGCCTCGAGCGTTTCGCCATCCGCCGCGGCTCCGGCGGCGACGGCGCCTTCCGCGGCGGCGACGGCGTCATCCGCGAGTACCGCTTCCTCGCGCCGCTTTCGCTCTCCCTCGTCACCCAGAACCGTGTCCGTGGTCCGCGGGGCCTCCACGGGGGCCACGACGGCCTCCCCGGCCGCCAGCGCCTTACCACCGCCGCCGGCCGGACGATCGACCTGGCCCCCACCGACTCCCGCCCCGTCGCCCCCGGCGACCTGCTGACCCTCGAAACCCCCGGCGGCGGCGGCTGGGGTCCTCCGCCCGCCTGACCCGCGCCCGCACGACAGGGCTTTACCAATTCTCGGACCTTTGGGCCGATCCCCCGGGACGCCCGAACACCCCACGCCCATCTTGGCCCACCGTTGTGCGATGGGCTCCGCGGCCGCGATCAACTCGCGCTCCCGGAACGCCGATTCCGTTCCCCGGGAGGTCCGGCATGCCTGACAACGACAAACCCGCCGCCAATCCCGGCGGCCGGGCCGGCGATTCGCGGGAGCGGACGCCGGCCACACGCAGCATCTTCGCCGACGACCCCGAGATGGTGGACATCATCGAGATGTTCGTCAGCGAAATGCCCCAGCGCATCGCCGAGTTCCGCGACTGCTGGGAACGCCGCGAACTCGACCGCCTCGCCCGACTGGCCCATCAACTGAAAGGCGCCGGCGGCGGCTACGGCTACCCGGCCCTGGGCGAAGCCGCCGGCAAACTCGAGCAGACCCTCAAACAACTGGTCGAGGACGGCGCGCCCGTCGCCCTGGCGCGTCTCCAGTCGGAGTTCAACGCCCTCCTCGACCTGTGCCGGAGCATCAGCGTGAGGTGATTCCACGGCCGCCGCGACGCGGCCAGCAGACCGATCAGCGCCCGCCACGCGGGCCGGAGCCAGCGACAGCGTGTCAGCCCGCAACTCCAAGCCGACGGTCCTGCTGATCGACGACTCGGTCGATGTCCATCGGCTGCTGCACGCGCGCCTGCGCCACGAGCACATCAACCTCACCACCGCCACCAACGCCCGCCAGGCGCTGGAGATGATCGCCGCCGATCCCCCCGCGACGATTCTCCTCGACCTCGACATGCCCGACATGGACGGCTTCGAGGTCCTCCGCCTGCTCAAGGACAACGCGGCGACCCACAACATCCCCGTCATCATCCTCTCGGGCCTCCAGAGTTCCGAGGACAAGGTCACCGCCTTCGACCTTGGCGCGGCCGATTACGTCACCAAGCCCTTCGACATGGCCGAACTGCGCGCCCGCCTGCGCGCCTGCCTCCGGATGCACCACCTCGTGCGCCTCCTGGCCGAGCGAGCCGAGGTGGACGGCCTCACCGGCCTGGGCAACCGCTCCCACTTCAACAAGCGCTGGTCCGAGCGCGTCGCCGAGGCCCAGCGCCACCGCAAGCCCCTCTCCCTCGCCCTCCTCGACGTGGACGACTTCAAACGCATCAACGACACCTTCGGCCACCCCGCCGGCGACGAGGTCCTCCAGGGGATCGCCGCGCTGCTGGCGCGCGAGTGCCGCAAGCCCGACGTGGCTTGCCGCTACGGCGGAGAGGAGTTCGCGATCATCATGCCCGAAACTCCGCCGAGCGACGCCGCCCTGGTCGCCGAGCGCATTCGCGAGGCCATCTCCCGCCTCGAATGGCCCCGCCACCCCGAGACGCCGGTGACGGTCTCCGTCGGCGTCGCCGGCGCCACCGGGGGCGCCGACCTGCCCGACGAGGAAACCTGGCTGGAACTGGCCGACCGCAACCTCTACACCGCCAAGCACCAGGGCCGCAACCGCACCGTCACCTCCTCCGTCGACGCCACCACGGCGCCCCCTCTCGCCAGGGCCGGCTGAGACACACAGACGTGTCGCTCCTCCCGCCCAACGCAGGTTCACCACGGAGAACGCACAGGGCGCAGAGGACGCGGAGTGCGCAGAGAAGGACGGAGGACTAAGGACTGGCTCATTCCCGACGTGACCTCGTGCCCAGTGCCTGATGCCTCAAAAAGGAATCATGATCCCCGCGTACACCATGACCGAGTCGCGCGACGGGTTGTTCACGTCGCCGGTGTAGCGGCCGTTGCTGATGTGGTGCCAGCCCACGCCCACCTGAAGGCGCGTCGGGGAATCGTCCCACAGGCGCTTGGTGAACCCCACGGCCGCGCGTGGCACAAAGTTGAACTCCTGGCCGCCGTTGGGGACTTCGTCAAACCCCGCCAGCAGGCCGATGCCGGCCTCGCCGTAGAGGCTCCAGTCCCAGTCGTCCGCGTGCCACGCGTGCCAGCGGAAGATCATCTGCCCGCTGATCCCCCCGGTGTCGTCATCATCCTGCGCGAAGTACCAGCCGCTGATCTGGACCGCGAACTCCAGTTCGTCGGCCAGGAAGTGGCTGTACGCGACGTGGATGTTGGTGTCCTTCTCCTCCCCCAGGTCGTACGCGAACATCGCGCCGAACGTCAGCCACGACGACCCGGCGTGCCCGAAGGGGACGCGTTGTTTCTCGCCCGTGTCGATCGCCGCGTCCGCTCGCTCCCGCGGCTCAGGCTCGGCGCCCGCCTCCGGCTGCGCCGCCGCGAGCACCGCCGCGCTCAGGCTCAGCGTCAGGCACTCGCCGTCGTCCTCCGCGTGCGCGGGCCTCGCGCCCGCCGCCAGCACAGCGACGGCGGCGATCCAGACCGGTGCTCCCCTCGCGACGTTCATGGCCGCGGAGCGTAGCACATCCCGCCCCGGCGCGGGCGGCGGCCCCCGTAGGATGCTCGCATGGCCGACCACCCCGACCTCGCTCAGCGTCTCATCAAGGTGGAGGAGGCGTGCGCCTTCACCCAGCACGAACTGGAGCAGGTCAGCGCCGAGGTCGCCGCCCTCGGCCGCCGGCTGGCCGATGCCCTCCGCAGACTCGAAGCCCTCGAGCGCCGCGCCGCCGCCCAGGATGAGGCGGACCTCGACGCCTCGCCGGCCCGGCCCCCGCACGCCGCCGGCCCGCCGCCGAGTTGACCCCTCCGCCCCCGCGCCTCAGGCCAGCAGCAGCGACCGCCCCGTCATCTCGGGCGGCTGCGGCAGGCCCATCATCTCCAACGCCGTGGGCACGATGTCCGCCAGCCGCCCGCGCCGCTCCCGCACGTCCGGGTTGAACCACCCCGCGGCGTCCGTGTCGCCGCGCAGGCGCCGGCCCTTGAACGCCTCCCCCACGACGATCAGCGGCACGTCGTACACCGTGTGCGCCGTGTGCGGCGTCCCCGTCTCCGGGTCGAACATCTGCTCGGCGTTGCCGTGGTCCGCCGTGACGATGAGCGACCCGCCCCGCGCAAGCGTCGCGTCCACGATCTCGCCCACGCACGCATCGACCGCCTCGCACGCCCGCACCGCCGCCGCGAGGTTCCCCGTGTGCCCGACCATGTCGCCGTTGGCGAAGTTGACGACCATGAACTCCTCGCAGTCCGCCGCCGCGAGCCGGCGCAGCACGGCGTCGCGGACCTCGAAGGCCGACATCTCGGGCTTGAGGTCGTACGTCGCGACCTTCGGGCTCTGCGGGTTCTCGCGGCGCTCGCCGGGGAACGGCTCGTCGCGGTAGTCGTTGAAGAAGAACGTCACGTGCGGGTACTTCTCCGTCTCGGCGCAGCGGAACTGCCGCACGCCCAGCGACGAGAGGTACGCCCCCGCGATGTTGACCATCTTCGGCGGCTTGGGGTACGCGACCTTCACGTACGGCGCCAGTTCCTCCGAGTATGCCGTCATCGTCACGTACTCAATGTTGAGTTTCTTCCCGCGATCGAACCCGCGGCGGCCGCTGTCCGGCGAGGGCTTCACCTGCGCCCACGCCTCGTCGGGGAGCACGAACGCCAGCGAGATCTCCCGCGGCCGGTCGCCGCGGTAGTTGTAGAAGATCACCGTGTCGCCGTCGGTGATCCGCGACGCCTCCGCGTCCTGCACGGACGAGGCGACCACGGTCGGGACGATGAACTCGTCGCCTTCCTGGCTGCCCCCCTTGCCGCCGGTGGGCTTGTCGTAGTAGCGCTGGACGGCCTCGGCGGCCGTCGGCCGGATCGGGTGATCGACGGAGAACTCGCCGCGCCCGGTCAGGCAGCCGTAGGCCCGGCCGACGCGCTCCCACCGGAAGTCGCGGTCCATCGCCCAGTACCGCCCGATCACGCTCGCGACGCGCCCCACGCCGATGTCGCGGCACTGCCGCTCCACCTCGCGCGCGTATTCCAGCCCCGTGAACGGCCCGGTGTCGCGCCCGTCGGTGAACAGGTGGACGAAGACGCGCTCGCCCGGCATCCCCAGCGCCCGGCATGCCCGCAGCAGCGCAAACAGGTGGGCCAGCAGCCCGTGCACGCCGGCGTCGGAGTTGATGCCCATCAGGTGCACCGACTTGCCGGTGTCGCGCGCCCGCGCGATCGCCGCGGCGAGGATCTCGTTCTTCTCGAACCCCGCCCGCGCGGCCTTGGTGATCGCCACCGACTCCTGGTCCACCACGCGCCCGGCGCCGATGTTCTGGTGCCCCACCTCTGAGTTGCCCATCGTCCCGTCGGGGAGCCCGACGTCCTCGCCGCTGGTCCGGATCAGGGTCCACGGCCACTGCTGCCGCAGCCGGTCGTCAACCGGCTTGGCGGCGAGTTTCACCGCGTTGAACGCATCGTGCTGCGGGTTGGGGTTTTCGCCCCAGCCGTCGCGGATGATGAGGACCAGGGGCGTGTTCTTCGTGGGGGTGGTGGCGGCCATGCGCCGAGTTTAGCCGCCGCCGCCGGACCGGCCCGTCTACGCGCATCACTCCAGCCAGCGCTTCACGAGCCGGAACTTGTCCGAGGCCGGGCATTCTTCGAGGATCAGCCGGGCCAACCGCTTCCCCTCCTCGTGGTCGCCCCGACCGTACGCCTGCCTCGCCCGGCCGAAGAGGTCGTCCGCCCGGGGCTGCTGCTCGGCGCGCATCGCCGCGTAGATCGCCGTCGGCGCGGCCGCGGCCTGCGTGAGACCGAAGACCTCGCGGAAGGTGAGGTACCGCTCAACCCACTCGCGCTGGCCGGCCGCGTCCGGCGCGTCCGCGAGGTCCGACGCCGCGGCGGAGGCCCCTTCCTCGGCCCGCGCCAGGGCCGCGGCGAGGCGCTGGGCGACGTCGCCGGCTGCGCCGAGGTCGCGGGCGTGCTGCGCTGCTGCGCACACATCGCGCCAGCGGCCCTCCTCTGCCGCCCGCTCCGCGAAGCGGGCCAGCGCGGCGGGGTCGTCGCTGGTCATCGCCTCGAGCCATCGCACGGCGTGCTCCAACGGCAGGTGCGCGAAGCGGTGCCCCGGCCCCTCGGGCGCGAACATCCGCAGGCCGGGCCAGCCGGCGTCCTCGAAGGCCTCGTACGCGTAGAGCCCCTCGCCGAACCCGACGACCCGGTCGTCCTTCGCGTGCACGATCGCGATCGGCAGCCGGCGCTGCGCGGCCTTCAGTTCCTCGTCCGCGTACGCCCGCGGCTCGCACTGGATGATCAGGGCGCACGACATCGGGAACGCCCCGGCGAAGAGTTCCGGGGTGTTCATCAGCAGGCTGTATGTCAGGTACCCGCCCTGCGAGTGCCCGCCGACAAAGACCTTCGACACGGGCGCCCGCGCTGTGATCTCGCGCAGGGCCTCGGCCACCAGCGCTGGGCTCTCGCGATCGGTGCCGGGGTAGCCCTTGTACGTGCTGCGGCCGACGTAGTTGACGTACGTGTAGTTGAAGCGCGGCGACTGGGGCGTGCTGCTGGACGAGCGCTGCTCGCCGTCGATCCCGATGAGCAGGAAGTCGCGTGCGAGGTCCGGCCACGTCGCCGCGATCGTGGCGACGTAGTCCTTGGAGTTCATGTTCGAGCCGTGGAGGATCAGGATCGCCGGGACTTTCGCGCCCTCCGCGGCGTCCTCGGGCATGCGCAGGTGGTACGTCAGGCCGTTGCGGGCGACGCCGGTGGTGATCCGCCCCGGCGTCAGCGCCGCCTCGCGGATCACCGTGATCGACCTGATCCGGTTCTTCGGGATGGTCACCGGCTCGCGGCCGTCGCGCGGCCGGATCTCCAGATCACCGAGATCGGCCTTGCCGCCGATCGTCGCCCCGGCAGCCACGACTGTGTCCGTCTCGCCGCACTCGATGCGCTCCAGATGTTCCGCCAGCACCTCCGCGTGTCCGTAGGCGGTGTCGATGCGCAGCGTCTGGATCGACACCGTCCCCTCGACGGTTCCCCCGTCGGCCGTCCGCACGATAACGTGCAGGTCGATCCCCAGAACGGCCACGAGCACGGCGACAACCGCGGCGAGCATGGGCAGCCTCCTCGCCCCCCCTCCCCGCCCTCCCCCGGCCCTCCCTGCTCAAGTCACAACGCCGCAGCGTATCGCCGCATTGTCGCGCGATTGGCGGTTGTTACACGGATGTGACGGGTCGCTACCGCCCCCGCATCAGTTCTTCGGCCGGCACGCCGAGGGCCCGGGCGAGTTTCAGGATCGTCCCCAGGTGCGGGACGACCTTGCCCGTCTCGATCGCGTTGATCGTGGCGGGGCTGAGGCCCGCGGCGGCGGCGAGG
>CALAFV010000613.1 GCA_937891445.1 uncultured Phycisphaerales bacterium
GGCCCAGGCGCCAACCGAGGCGCCTGCCGAGCGCCCCGCCGCGCCGGACGCGAACCGGCCTGCGGAAACCGTGCAGAACCAGTCGGGCCAAGGCGGAAACTGAACAACTCCCGACCATATACTCCCCCCGCATGGCCACCGAACGCTTCGTTTCCGCTCGCGCGACGCCCGAGGATGAGCACCGGAACTGGTCCCTGCGGCCGACGCGGATGGCCGAGTATGTCGGCCAGCCCGACCTCATTCAGCGGCTGAGCATCACCATCCAGGCCGTCCGGGCACGCAACGAGCCCATGGAGCACGTGCTGCTCCACGGCCCCCCGGGGCTGGGCAAGACAACGCTGGCGCACGTGATCGCGGAGGAGATGGGCTCGCGGGTGCAGGTCACCAGCGGCCCGGCCCTCAGCCGCGGCACCGATCTGGTCGCGGCCCTGACTCAACTTCGCGAGAACGACGTGCTGTTCATCGACGAGATCCACCGCCTGCCGGTGGCTGTCGAGGAGTTCATCTACCCGGCGATGGAGGACTTCCGGATCGACGTGCCGGTGGACTCCGGGCTCAACGCCCGCACCGTGCAGATCCGGCTCAAACCGTTCACGCTGATCGGCGCGACGACTCGGGCCGGGCTGGTCTCCGGCCCGCTTCGGTCCCGCTTCGGAATCACGCACCACCTGCGGTACTACGACCGCGATGAGTTGCTGACGATCCTCGAGCGCTCCTGCCGGCTGCTCGGCGTAACCACCGATGGCGACGGCGCCCTGGAGATCATCGCGGGCCGGTCGCGCGGCACGCCCCGGATCGCCAACCGGCTGCTCCGCCGCGTGCGCGACTACGCCCAGGTCAAGGGCGACGGCCGGCTCACGCGAGCGATGGTGGACGCGGCGCTAACGCTCGAAGGCGTGGACGAACAGGGGCTCGACGAACTGGACCGCGCCTATCTCCGCACGATCGCGACGACCTTCGGCGGTGGCCCGGTCGGCCTCGAAGCCGTCGCCGCGTGCATGAACGAGGACGCGGGGACGCTCGAGGACGTGGTCGAGCCCTACCTGCTTCAGACGGGGTTCCTGGCGCGCACCCGCCGCGGCCGGATGCTCACACGCGCCGGCGCGGAGCACCTGGGCGTCCCCGTGCCCGAGGCCGTCGCGGCCGGCCTCTTCGATGAGGCCTGAGCCCCCCACCGCCCGCAGAGCCCGACGCATCAATCGTCGGTCAACTGCCGCGGCGACGCCGACGCCACCAGCCGGATCACCGGCGTCTCGAAGTTGATGCCGGTGCGCATGTCCTTGTCGTCGTTGGGCTGCACGGTCAGGTCGATCGTGGCCCGCAGCAGCCGCGGCCCCGGCTCGTACTCGAGGATGAACGTCGCTTCCTTCACGTCCCGCAGCAGCGGCCGCTCCTGCAGGAGCGTCGGCGGATCCACCGAGGCGTCGTACTGCTCGTACCACAGTTCGTAGGTCCCCGCCGTCGCCGTGTTACGCCGGACGATCCGCGTCACGCGGTCCAGCCCGGCCAGGCGGTCTTCCTCCGCGATGAACTCGATGGAGGTGGACGTGATCGGGTTCTGCTGCGGATCGAAGAAGTCGGCCGGGTAGGGCCCGAACTGCGTCCCCGTTCGGATCATCGCCAGCAGCCGGTGCACGACGATGCGCGAGATGATGTGCGTGGAGCACGACTCGGTCGTCTGCTTATACGACCGCCACGACGCGTCGAACGCGCTGAGCGTGGCCGTGAGCAGGAGCGAACTGATCGTCAGCGCGACCAGCAGTTCCACGATGCTGAACCCGCGGGCCCGATGGCCGCGGGGGGGTGTCGTCTGGCGGACGCTCATCGGCGGCCCTCCCGGTAGGTGGAACCGAGGGAGCGCAGGCTCAGGGGGAGCTTGATCCCGTCGGGCATGGGCAGGTCGGGGTTCCAGTTCAGGTTGATGCGGCCGTAGCCGTAGAACGGCACGGGCGAGCCACCCGGGGGCTGCGGCTGGTCGGGCGGAACGTCGGCGATACCGTCGCCGTCGGTATCCCACCCGACGATCCGCTGGCCGTTGAACAGGGGCAGCGTCTCGGGGTCCAGCGACTCGCCGTCGCCGTCCTCCGGGCCGAAGTACCCGATCGACGTGTTGAAGCCCGCCGGGTTGCCCACGGCCTGGCCGTTCTGCTGAAGCGGGCCCTCGCCGGCGACGGGCGCGAACGTCAGCAGCAGCGTCCCGTCCACGTTCGCGTTGCCGCGGATGTCCAGCACGCCCGCCACGATCGTGCCCTGGAGGTTCACGTTCTGCCCCTTGATCAGCGGGCTGAACGTGTCCGTCGGGCTGTTGAACGAACCGATGTCCACCGAGTAGTTCGGCAGCATCATCGAACTCTTGAGGATCTCATTGAGGTCCGTCGGATCGGGGTTCAGCTCGGGGTTCTCCGGCTCGTCCGGGTGCTCCGTCGTGAAGCGCGTGGACCCGGTGAACTGGAGTTTGTTGCGGACGTGCCAGTACTCCTGCGGCGTGTCGCTCACGATCGAGCCCACGAAGAGGCAGTCGTGGAAGCGGATGTTGTTGGAGTACAGTTTCGTGTTGCGACGATCCGGCAGGCTCAGGTCCTGGCCGCGCGGAATCACCTCGCCGTCGATCACCGGCGGATCCGGGAACTGGTCGTAGTTGGCCGGCCCGTCCGCCGGGTTGCCGTTGTAGTACCGGAGGAAGTCGGACTTATCCAGCGGATCGGTCACCGGCACCGGCCGCCCGACCGTCTCGTCCCACTCCATCTTCCCGTACAGCGCCCAGTTCGGGTGCGTGTTGTTCGTGTAGCTGCGGACGTACGTCACGCCGATGAACGTGCAGTTGATGAACAGCGCGTTGGTCCCCCTGGGGATCTGCACGTTGCGGAAGACCATGTTCTCGAACCGCGGCCGGTAGTACCAGTCCGAGTGGCTCGGCGAGTCGAAGGGCATCTTCTCGTACAAGTGCCGCCCCGTGCGAGCGAAGACGTACGAGTCGTCGAGGTCGGCCCGCCAGTACCGCGGCGCCGATGCGTCCGTCTTCGCCTCGACGTACGTCTCCAGGTCCGTCGTGCTGATCCCCAACTGCGACGCGACCTGCGTTGCGAACGGCGCGCCGTCCGCCGCCGCCTGGAGCGGCGTCTGCGAGGTCTCGAACGACGCGGCCGTGACCATGGGCAGGTCTTCCTCCGTGCCGCCGAACTGCAACGCCGACTCGCCGGCCGGCGGGACGAAGGTCCCGCGGAGCTGGTCGCGATAGTCGGCGTGGGCGTTCGCCCACTCCTGCTGCGTCACCTGGAAGACCATCCGCCCGCGGACCTTCGCGTACTGGTCCATGCGGTCGATGTACCCGTCGCGATAGCCCAGCACGCGGTCCGGGTACACGTTGTTGCGCGGGTCGTAGTCGCGCAGTTCCTCGCCGGGGTCCCAGCGCCCGTTCTTGTTGGTGTCGATGAAGCCGCTCACGCCGTTGCGGTTGCGGTCGGGGTTTGCGGAATCCAGAAGGAGCGCCAGGTCATCGTCAAGAGTGAACTCCGGGCTCTGGCCCTCGGCCGGGGTCCCCGCCGTCAGCGCGGCCGAGAGGGTGACCCTCCGGTCACCGTTCTTGTCGAAGTGGTTGATGAAGATGTCGAGCTCGTCCAGGAACCCGTCGCCCGTGGCGTCCTCGTACGCGGCGTCAACAACACCGTCGCCGTCGAAGTCCTGGCTCGGCGGGATCCCCGCCCCCTCCACCGCGTGGCCGATGCGCAGCCGGTTGTCCCCGTCAATATCCGACTCGGCGAGCCTGTCGAAGAAAGCCTGGAGCTTGTTATCCAGCACCGGATCCAGCCCGCGGAAGTCCGAGCGGATCGTCACCGGGTGGCCGTTCTCCTGGGCCACGTCCGTGTACCGCGCACCGATCTTGCCCGTGATCGACACGTTCTTGCCGAACATGATGCGGCTGGGCGAGAGTACCGCGTGCTCGTGCCGCTTGACGATCCGGAAGTCCTGCTGCACCGTCCGGCTCAGGGGGCGGTAACGCCGCTCCAGCGGGTTGTCGTCCGACGGCTTACCCGGCCGGTAGTGGTACCCCGAGCCCAGTTCCGTGACCGACGAGTACCCCGTCACGATCACGCGGATGTCGGTCCCGTTGGCGAGCGGCGCGTACACGATCTGGTACGCGGCGGGCCCGGCGCTCAGGTCATCCGCCGAACCGTCAACCGCGACCGCCGGCGTCTTCACCCAGTACGAGCCCCGGTACTCATCCAGATCCGTCCCCGCCGGCGCGGACGCCAGACCCGCTCCCTCGGACACGCCACCGATCGGCACCACGTTCTGATCCGCCGCGTGCGCGTGCACCAGCGCCATCGCGATCCCCGCCGGCAGTCCGTCCTCAGGGTGCCCGCTCGGAGGCGGCAGGCACTCCACGGTGCCGTCGCCCGCGCTCGTCTGCCCCGTCCACAACCGCCACGCGAAGTCGGAGTCAACTTCCCCCTTGGAGACCACAAAGCGCCGAACGGCGTCGTGCAGCCGCTTCTCCGCTACCGCCAGCCCCGTCTCGGCGGCGCTCAGCGCCCGTGTCACGTGCAGGTGCGTCTGCGCGGCCCGCAGGTTGCCCCGCGACGCGATCGCCATCGCCACCGACAGCGAGCCGAAGAGCACCACGAACATCATCGCTAGCACCGACACCACGCCGCGCCGGCTCACCGCGGGAAGCCGGCGCCGGCGCCCTGCGGCGCGGCGGGCCAGTCCCTTGAACGTCATCCGGAGCGTCATCCCTTCACCTTCCCTTCGCTCGCCCGCGTGCCCGCCGCGTCAAGGAACGATCCACACAACCGTGACCACCGGGTTCTCGTGCGTGTCGTTCGGACCCTGGTACAGCACCGTGACCGACACCCGGAGCGGGAACCGGTCCACCGGAACGCCCGCGTGCACTCCCTCCACGGCCGGGATGAAGTCCCCCGGCGCCATCTCAAGGGAGGTGTCGAATGGATGGATCTTGGTGACCCGGATCTCCTGCGCCCAGCCGCGCAGGGCCATCGGGTTCCCCTCGGCGTCCATCAGCACCGTGCCGTCGTTGAGGATCTCCGGGATCACGCTGCCGAAGCCGTCCACCGGCCCGGGCAGGTCGCCGTCCTCGATGCCGGGCGTCGCGTCGGCCGCCAGGCGCAGGCCGTCGAAGTCGTCGATGTCGTCCAGGTCCGCGAGCGTGACCTCGCCGGGCTCGGGGCCCCAGCCGTAGACCTCGGTCCCGCCCGCGCCGTTGTCGCGGAGGTACAGGCCCGTCACCGGGTCGTGCCGCGGGAGTTTGCGGGTCAGTTCGCGGATCTCGTTGGCCAGGTACGTCGCCGTCGCGGCGTGGCTGCTCCAGTCCGTCACGCGCAGGAACGATTGCTGCGCCTCGACCAGCGCCAGCACGCCCACGCCGATGATGACGGTCGTCAGCGCCGTCTCGATCAGCGTGAAGCCGCGACGCACCCGCCGCGCCGCGCGCCTCCCCCACGCCCTACCCGCGATGACCGACGTCAGACTGTACACCGCGCCCTCCTTACCCGGGCCCCGTGCCCCGGCGCGCAGGGCCGCTGCGCCCCGGGGCACGGCCCGGACAGGCTCTATTTGACGATTGAGGACATCTTGAAGATGGGCAGGATGATCGCCATGGCGATGAAGCCGACGACCGAACCCATCACAATGATCATGATCGGCTCGATCATCGAGGTCACAGCCTTGATCCGGTCCTTTAACAGTTTCGCGTAGTAAACCGCGATCTCGTCCAGAACCTCGCCGAGCTTACCGGACTCCTCGCCCGCCGCGATCATCTGCGCCACCGAGCGCGGCAGCAGCGTCGCCTTGTGCAGCGGCGTCGCGATCTTCTTGCCCTGCTTCACGCTCGTGTACACCGTCCGCCACATGTCCTTGTACATGCGGTTGCCGGAGACGTCGCCCGTGATCGCCAGCGTGTCCAGCATCGGCACGCCCGCATTGATCAACTGGCCCATCGTCTGCAGCGACCGGCTGATGTACAGCGCCCGGAACATGCCCTTGACCACCGGCACCGACAGTTTCAGCCGGTCCATCCAGAACGAGCCCAGGTCCGTCTTGCTCAGCCCCCAGATCGCCCCGACCACCCCCACCAGGCCGGCCACCACGTACATCCAGTTGGCGACCATGAACTCGCTGAGCCCCATCAGGAACGTCGTCGCCCAGGGCAGGACCTCCTCCTTGCCCTGGAACACCGCCCCGAACTTGGGCAGCACGAACGTCAGCAGGAAGATCGTGACGGCCACCGCCATCGTGCCGATCACCGCCGGGTAGATCGACGCGCCGATGACCATCTTGCGCGTCTCGATCTCCTGCGCGATGTACCCCGCGATGCGGTCGAGCATCTCAGCGAACGAGCCCGACATTTCCGACGCGCGCACCATGTTCACGTACAACGGCCCGAACAGTTTCGGGTGCCGCGCGATCGCCTCGGAGAACTGCTTGCCGGCCTCCACGTCCGTCTTCAGCCCCATGATGATCTTGCGGAACTGGGCGTGCTCCGTCTGCTCCGCGATCCCTTCGAGGGCCGCGCGGATGTTGATGCCCGCGCGGATCATCACGGCCATCTGCGTCGTGAAGTCCAGGACGTGCTTGGTCTTCGGCTTGCCGGAGTTGAGTTCCCGCAGCTTCGTCCACAGGTCGGACTTGTCCGCGTTGGCCGCGATCGGGTTGATCGCCAGCACGTGCGACCCCTGCGCACGAAGCACCGCCGCCGCGGCCGCCGCGTTCTCCGCGGACAGCACCCCGACCTGCACGTCCCCCTTGCTCGTCCGGACCTGGTACCTGTAGTTCGCCATATTTCCTCTTGCCGCCCGTGCTCGGGCCGGCGGCGCGCGGCGCCCGGCCGTGCGCCGCGCTGGTCAGGGTGCGTCTCAGGCCACCAGCTGGCGGTCCAGTTTGTCCGGGTACGCCGCCTGCGCAATCGCGTCCTCGCGGCTGATCATGCCGTTGAAGTACAACTCCGCGATCGCCGTGTCCAGGCTCTTCATCCCGATGTTCCGGCTCGTCTCGATCACGTTCGGGATCTCGAACGTCCGGGCCTCGCGGATCAGGTTCCGGACCGCCGGCGTGCACAGCAGCACCTCCACCGCCGGGACCATCCCCGGCTGGTCGATGCGGCTGAACAGCGTCTGGCTGATCACCGCCTGGAGCGTGTTGGCCAGCATTGAGCGGATCTGGTTCTGCTGGCCCGCCGGGTACATGTCGATGATGCGCTCCACCGTCTGGCTCGCGTTGCACGTGTGCAGCGTGCTCAGAACCAGGTGCCCCGTCTCGGCCGCCGAGATCGCCAGGGCCGTCGTTTCCAGGTCGCGCATCTCGCCCACCAGGATGATGTCCGGGTCCTGACGCAGCGCGTGCTTCAGACCCGACGCGAAACTCGGCATGTCCGCCCCGAGTTCCCGCTGCTCGATCACGCACCGGGCGCTCTGGAACGTGTACTCGACCGGGTCCTCGAGCGTGATGATGTGCTTGCGGTACCGCTCGTTCATCGCCTGGATCATCGCCGCCAGCGTCGTCGACTTACCCGAGCCCGTGTCCCCGGTCACGAGCACCAGCCCGCGCGGCAGGTACGTCAGCCTGGCGATCACCTCCGGCAGGTTCAACTTGCTCAGCGGCGGCACCTTCGTCTTGATCATGCGCATCGCCAGCGCACACGCGCCGCGCTGCATGTGGGCGTTGACGCGGTAGCGCGCCAGCCCCGGCGCCTCGTACGAGAAGTCCGCATCCTTCATCCGGTCGAAGGTCGCCAGCGCCTCCTTGGGCGCCATCTCCTCCACCAGTTTCCGCGCCGTCTCCGGGCTGATCACCGGGAAGTCCAGCGGCGTCATCACCTGGTGCACGCGCACCATCGGCGGGTGGTTCGCCACCAGGTGCAC
>CALAFV010000614.1 GCA_937891445.1 uncultured Phycisphaerales bacterium
AAAGGTTGAGGAGGCCACCGTACTTCTAGACGTAACCGGCCGCATCCAGAAGGCTCCAGAACTGCTCCCCGGCGGCCGGGGAGATGTGCTTGGCGTACAGGTCGAGGGCCGTGACGGCGAAGGCACGGTCGTGGCCCGACGCTCCGCTCGTGCGCCGGATCACGTGGGCGCACTCGTGCAGGATCGTCATCTCGTTGGTGACCTTGCGCACCACGATGTAGTTCATCCCATCGGTCAGGGCGGCCGGGTTGCCCGCGACGTTGAGGGCGTACTGCGAGTGATAGATCCTCAGGTGCGGGGTCCCGGTCGCCTCGCGCACGAACGCGGTGAGCGGAGCGATCGCGGCCTGGTAGTCAGGGTCGTCCTCGCGACCGGTCGGCACGTGGATCGTCTTGCCCGCGAGCCCACCACGCTCCATGGCCTGCTCGGACACCGAGATGGCGTCCTCCAGGCTCAGCGTCCCTGCGACTCGCCCCCAGGCCATCCACATGGAGTGCACGAGATTTTTCTATCTCAGATGACGATGGTGGAGACGATGCTCAACTGGTCGCCGGAGACCATGACGGCCGGGGTGTCGAGCAGGGAGACGAAGGACATCGTGCCGCCGGAGGGGGCGTTGAAGATGCCGATCTTGGCGACCGTCACGGCCTGATCGGAGACGAAGGTCTTCGACAGGGTGTAGGAGTCCGTGCCGTCGGTGTGCGCGTAGGTCGCCTGGGCTCGCGCGAGGGTGCCTGTGGTGATCTCGCCGGACAGCGAGGCGTTACCCGACGACGGGGCGGTGCTGTTGGCCGTCAGGCCGATGTAGTTCGCCGGGGCGTAGGTGCCCGTGGCGTCCGAGCCCGTGTCGCCCATGACGCGCGCCTGCCAGTCGCGTCCCGATGTGGTGCGCATCCTCAGTCCTCCGACTTCTTGGGGGCCGCCTTCTTGGCGGCCCGCTTCCTGGTCGTCTTCTTGGCCGCAGCCCTCTCGGCCGCGCCCTCCTGGCCCCACGTCGCCGGACGGGTCGCCTTGATCTTGAAGTGCTCGGCGATCAGGTCGGCCAGCGGCTGCGAGTCGGACTCGACCCACTTCGGCTGGGACTCGCGGTCGAAGTGGTAGGGCAGGGTGGCGAGGGTCGTCGCATACGCCTCGGCGACCGTCGTCCCCTCGGGGAAGAGCAGCCTCGTGGTGCGCTCGCCCTCGACGGGCCGGTAGAGCACCCGATCCTGGTTGGGGTCTGCGGGGTCGTAGTAGCCCTCGATGGCGTCGGAGTTGCCGAGAATCACGTACACGTGTGTTACCTCCACCCTTTCATGCGGTCTCAGAAGTCGTCGGGCAGGTTCGGCGGGTCGTCGTGCCTGCGAAGGGGGTGCGGGGCGTCCCCCTGCCTGCGCATCGGGTGCCCCTCGCGAGCGCCCTGGCGCTGGATCTTGACCAGCACCCACAGCATCCGCCACATCGCGGCGCAGAGCACCGTGTAGCCCACGAGACGCACGAAGGGCCGCCCCGGGTAGTCGGAGCCCAGGATGAGGCTGAGCAGCACGATGAAGACGACCAGGCACAGCGAGATCGCCTGGTGCATGAGAGCGCGACCCACGGCGTAGGTGCGCCACCGGCTGCGCAGGTAGAAGAGCACGAAGAGGAGGATCGCCGGAAAGGAGGCGAGCAGCACCAGGTCGGCGAACTGGTTGACGACCTCGTTCATGAGCCCTCCTGCACCCTGCGCATCGACTCCTCGATGCGCCTCGCGAAGTGGTTGTCGTCGTTGATCCTGCGCAGGGCCTCGGTCACGCGGTGGATCTCGGGGAAGTTGCGGTGCGACTCGACGGCCCTCCGACGGGCCTCGGCCGCTGCCTGGCGAGCCTCGGCGAGGCGTGCGGCGGCGGGCATCTCCTCGTAGGCGATCATGCGTCCTCCCCAACCTTCGGGAGCG
>CALAFV010000615.1 GCA_937891445.1 uncultured Phycisphaerales bacterium
CCCAGTTCGAGCGACCCCCGCTTGAACATCCCTCCCGCACGTTCGGCGATCCACTTCCCGACCGCCGTGGACCCCGTGAACGTCACGGTCGGCACGTCGGGGTGCTCGACCAGGGGCGCCCCGGCGCCCTTTCCCGTTCCATGCACGATATTGAGGACGCCGGACGGCAGGCCCGCTTCCGCCGCCAGTTCCGCCAGCATTGCCGCCGTCGTCGGCGTCACCTCGCTGGGCTTGCCGACCACCGTGTTCCCCGTCGCCAGGGCCGGGGAGATCTTCCACGTGAACAAATACAGCGGCAGGTTCCACGGCGAGATGCACCCCGCCACCCCCCGCGGGCGGCGCAGTGTGTAGTTCAGCGCCCGGCCTCCCTGGCCCGCGGCGCCCAGGCCGTCGGTCTCGTGCATCTCCCCCGATGCGTGCTGCACCGCCCCGGCGAAGTACCGCAGGTTCGCCGCGGCCCGTGGGATGTCGATGCTCCGTGCGACCGCGATGGGCTTGCCGGTGTCCTCGGACTCCGCCCTTGCCAGCGTCTCGCGGTCCCGGTCGATCAGGTCCGCCAGCCGCGAGAGGACCGCTGCCCGCTCCGCGGCCGGGGTCGTACTCCAGGCCGCGAAGGCCTCGGCCGCCGCCTCCACGGCCGCGGCGATGTCCTCCGGGCCCGAATCGGGTACCCGCCGCAGGGGGGCCCCCGTCGCGGGCTCATCCTTCTCGAGGTACCGCCCGCTTGCGGGCTCCACAAACCGGCCACCGATGAAGTTCGCCAGCGTCCGCATACGTGCCGCAGTCTAGCCCGCCGTGGCGGGCGGCCCGCGTCGCTGGCGGGCGGGGCCGTTACGCCCCGTCCGTTCCGCACGACCTGCCCGAGATGCCTCGCACGCGTCCGGTTCGGCCGTGGCGCGGCTCACGCCCGTGTCACGCGTATGCGATGTCTTCGCAGGACCTGTCGGGAGTACGCCCGTGAAGGACGGCCGCCACGTCCGTATCGCCGCTGTGAGCCTGATGGTGCTGATCGCCGTCCTCGGGCTGGTCCACGGCCTTGCGCCCATCGACCCAGGGGTGGGCGGTGCACAGGCGGCGGGGGACAGAATCCCCTCGGAGCCTCAGAAATCGGCCGATAACTCCGATCCGATCCCCGCATCAGGGTGATCCGGTCCCGGCATTTTCCCACGCCCACGGCGTTTCTGCGGCCGCTTGCCCCGTTGCGGCCGATGGTGGACATGCTTGCGTACTTCGCCCCGCCCCGCGGGCGGACCGGCCGCCACGGCGCGGCTCTGCCGCCCCCGACCTCGCCGTCGAAGGAGCACGCGTATGAAAGCGAACCGGGATCTGCGCTCAGCGGCGATCGTTCTCATGGCTACGGTGGCCGCTGTCGGCGTGATCCGCGGGCTGGTGCCGCGTTCCGTGGACGCCACCACCCCTCCCGCCCCGGCCTCGGCTGTTCTGGCCCACCCGCAGACGAGCAGCGGCGAGAAGCCCGAGTCCGCCGGCACGCTGCACCTCAACACGCGCGGCGGGCCTGCCGCGATGCCCGCGGCCGAGCACGAGCCCTGGCCCAACGACCGCCCCGGCGCCTGACACCACCGCCGCGGCGTCGGGCTTATCCTCCCGTCATGCCGCGGTGTCCATGGGCCAAGAGCGACCTGCTCATCGCATACCACGATGCCGAGTGGGGCGTCCCGGTGCACGATGACCGGCTGCTCTTCGAGTTCCTCATTCTGGAAGGTGCGCAGGCGGGGTTGTCGTGGGAGACGATCCTGCGTAAGCGTGAGGCGTACCGCGAGGCGTTCGACGACTTCGACCCGGCCCGGGTTGCGCGGTACACCGATGCGAGGCTGAACAGGCTGCTCGCCAACGCCGGGATCGTGCGGAACCGGCTGAAGGTCTACGGGGCGACGACGAACGCCAGGACGCTGCTGGACGTGCAGGACGAGCACGGTTCGTTCGACGCGTACATCTGGGGGTTCGTGGGCGGGACGCCGCTGAACCCGCGCCGGCGGTCGCTGCGGGATGTGCCGGCGACCAGCCCGGAGTCGGACGCGATGTCGAAGGCCCTCAAGAAGCGGGGGTTCACGTTCGTCGGCTCGACGATCTGCTACGCGTTCATGCAGGCGGTCGGGATGGTCAATGACCACCTCGTGACGTGCCCGCGGCACGCGGCGGTGGGGGGCTGAGGCTGCCACGCCGCTCCGAGGCGTGTCGCTGGGCCTCCGTGCCGCCTCTGCCTTCTCGGCAAACTGTGCCGGGTGCGACACCTCGGGCCGCAGGGTTTCTCCACTGTGCCCGGCTTCCCCCTTTCCGCGCGGCGGCGCGATTCGCATCTTTGAACCCGGAGCCTGAACACCGGGCCACCACCCTCCGGGAGATACAAACGATGACCGCCGCCGTGCTTTGGGGACTTGTCGCGATCGGGCTGGTGACGATCCTGTCGCCGCTGCTGGCGTCGCTGGCGGTATCTCGCGCCGATGCGCAGTGGTACCACTCCCTGAAGCGGCCGCACTGGGCGCCGTCGGACCGCGCGGCGGGGGCGATCTGGGGCGGGCTGCACGTGCTGTCGGCCGTGGGGGCGGGGCTGGCGTGGTGGGCCGCGGGTGGGAACTGGGACAAGGCGGGCGGGGCGATGCTGCTGTACGGCCTGCAACTGGCCCTCGGGGCGCTGTGGGCGTACCTGTTCTTCGCGCAGCGGCGGCTGGGGGCGGCCGCGGGCGCAACGGCCGCGATTGCGTTGTGCCTCTACGCCGCGACGATGTCGTTCTTCGGTCTGAACCTCGCGGCGGGGCTGCTGCTGGTGCCGTCGCTGGGGTGGGCGCTGGTGGCGACGCTGCTGAGCGCTGTGATGTGGGAGATGAACACCGAGCCCCCGGCCCAGCCGACTCCCGCGGCCATCGCGACGGGGCTGGCGTTCCAGGTCGGCAGCGTGACCTTCACGCCGGAGACGGTGCGGCACTCGGTGGTGACTCGTATGCGGGCGGGGCTGAAGGCTGTGCGGTAGGCACTGTGGGGGGCACAAGGCACAAGCCCTTCCGACCCCGGCTGCGTACGCCTAGCGGTATCCCGACACCTCCGGCTCGCGGTGCCACGGGGGTGTGGTGCAGGAGGCACCCGGGGCGGTGCAGCCCTCGCACATGCCAGCGGTGGAGGGGATAACGCCGCGGCCGGACTGGAGTTCGTGGAAGAACCAGACCGGCGCGGGGGTGGGGTTGGGGGTGAGGCGGGCCATCGTGGCGGCGTCGTAGACCTCGCCATTGAGGATTGTGTACCGCACGGAGTGGGTGTTGGCGATGTCCTCGAGGGGGTTCTTCGCCATCACGACCAGGTCGGCGAGTTTGCCGGGCTCGATGCTGCCCAGGTCGCGGTCCATGCCGAGGTAACGGGCGCCGTGGAGCGTGGCGCTGCGGAGGGCCTCGTGCGGGGTCAGGCCGCCCTGCACAAGCATCCAGATCTCCCAGTGGGCGGCGAGGCCGGCAAGTTGGCCGTGAGCGCCCATCTGAACGCTCACGCCGGAGTCGAGAAGGTCCTTGGCGTTGCGCGCCGCGCGGAAGTGGTTGTACTCCTCATCCGGGGCCTTCGTGCGCCGGCGCGAGCGGGGGTCGATGACCGCGCGGGGGGTGAAGGCCAGAAGCCGCTCGTCGGTCCAGACGTCGGTCTTGTCGTACCAGTAGTTCTCGCCGGCGATGCCGCCAAAGGCGACGCCGAGGGTAGGGGTGTAGCCGCAGTCGGTGGCGCTCCAGAGTTGGACGACGTCCTTGTAAATCCGTTCCACCGGCAGGGAGTGCTCGACGCCCGTGTGCCCGTCGACCACCATGGTCATGTTGTGCTGGAAGAGCGAGCCGCCCTCGGGGACGACCATGAGCCCGAGACGGCGGGCGGCCTCGATGACCTGCTGGCGCTGGTCCCGCCGCGGCTGGTTGTAGGACTTCACGCTGATGGCGCCGGCGGCTTTCAGCCGCCGCAGGTGGAACAGGGCGTCGTCGAGCGACTCGATCTCGGCTCGGGCCGGGCCGGCGGCTCCGTAGAGGATCGTGCCGGTGGAGAAGGTGCGCGGCAGCGTGACCAGGCCGGCCTTGGCGAGTTCCGCCGCGGCGAAGACGGATTGTGTGTCGTTCGAGGGATCGTGGCAGGTGGTGACGCCGAAGGCGAGATTGGCGTATTGCTGCCAGTTGCGCTGCGGCGTGATGCCGTTGGTCGCGTACGAGCCGTGGGCGTGGACGTCGATGAAGCCGGGCGTGATGGTCATGCCCGTGCAGTCGATGATCGTGGCGTCGGCGGGGAGTGACATCGCTGCGGCGGGGCCGACGGCGGCGATGCGGTTGTCGTGGATGAGGATGGCGCCGTTCTCGATGACCTCGTCGCCGTTCATCGTGATGATGCGGGCGTTGGTCAGGGCGAGGTGGTGGCGGGGGCGGTGGTAGGGGTAGGTGAAGGAGATGTTGATGGCGTCAGGGATGTTGTTGAGGCTTGAAGGAGCAGGGGGGGAGGAGACGCGGGGATTCGGCGTAGAGAGGGAAGGAGAAGAAAATTGGGGAGAGGCCTCATCCCCGGCCTGATGGGCGATGTCGCGTGTGTACAGCGTTGGGCCGAGGGTCCAGTGCAGGCGTGCGGAGGCGCCGGACCAGTGGAGGTTCCAGCCGGAGTCATCGGAGACTTGCGTGATGGGGAGGGCCCTGGACTTGGGGCCGATCGCGATCTCGCGGCCGGTGGGGACGAACGGGGCGACGAAGACCTTGAAGCGCTCGGACCAGGCGATCCACTTGCCGTCGGGGGAAAGCGCGAACTCGACGCCGTTCTCGGTGACGTAGTGCGTGCGGACGTCGGACCCGTCGAGGTCCATGGAGACCAGGGCGCGGCGGTCGGCATCCTTCTGGCGCTCGACGGTCATGAGGAAGAGGCGTGTGGGGTCGTCGCCGAACTGGGGGTTGGTGCCGGTCCTCGTGATGAGAACCATCTCGCCGCCCTCGGCCGGGACGCGGTAGACGCCGGGGTCGCGCGACCACAGCGGGCTGGTGAGGTAGCCGCCGGAGACCTTGCCGAAGACGACCTGCGTGCCGTCGGGGGTGAAGACGGGGTCCACGTAGTGGCTGGGCTCGGGGGTGATGATGCGCCCCTCGTCGCACCCCTCGGGCTGGGCGGGGGCGATGCGGATCGCGCCCAGATCATCGTCATTCCACGAGGCGTAGACGATCCACTTGCCGTCGCGAGAGAAGGACGGGAAGAACTCGAAGTCGCGGGTCTGCCTCGTGAGCCGGCGCGGCGTGCCGTCCGGGAGCGGCCGTACGTAGATGTGCCCGAGCGCCTGGTAGGCGACCATATCCCCCCTGGGGGACACCCGCACCGACCGGGGCATCTTCACTTCAAACTCGTCGGGGGCGACCTCGACGGGGAGGCGGACCGCGCGGGCGACGCTACGGGTGCCTTTGACGCGGAAGGGGATGATCTCCGACTCGCCGGTATCGGCGTTGATGCGCCGGATCTTGCCCTTGGCGTAGGCGATGATCGACTTGGAGTCTGGTGTCCAGGCGATCGAGGGATAGACGCCGTGAATGGCCCACGTCTCCTGCATGTCCCGCTCGAGGTCACCGTAGATCGGCCGGGCCAGACCAGAGTCGAGGTCCTGAACGAAGAGCGTCGTCTGGAAGCGCACGCGCCGGACGAAGGCGATGCGCTTGCCGTCGGGTGACGGCGTCGGGCGGCAGGCGCCGCCGGGGCCGGCGATGAAGCGCTCGGTGCGGCCGGTGGTGCGGTCGAGGCGGTCGATGGCGTAGATGCCGGGGTTCGAGTCCTTGGAGTACTCGAACGTGTCGCCGGGGGTGGCGTCGAGGGAGTAGTAGAGGTAGCGGCCGTCGGGGCTGAAGGCGGGCTCGCCGACGTCCTTCTGCTCCGTGGGCCGGGTGGTCATCTGGAGGCCGTCGAAGCCCCCGGACTTGTGGTAGAGCCAGATCTCGCCCGCGCCCAGCGAGCGGCGGCTGGTGAAGTGCTTGCGGGCGGCGATGAACTGGCCGTCGGGCGTCCAGACGGGGGAGTTGAGCAGGCGGAAGGTCTCCTTCGTGACCTGGCGCGGCTCGGAGCCGTCTCGCTTCATCACCCAGATGTTGTCGCCCCCGCCGCGATCGCTGGTGAAGGCGATCTCCGTGCCGTCAGGGCTGAAGCGCGGCTGCATGTCCCACGCGACGCCGCTGGTGATGGGCCGGGCGTCGCCGCCGGTGATAGGGAGGAGGTAGATGTCGCCCAGAAGGTCGAAGGCGATCTCGGTCCCGTCGGGAGAGACGTCGAGGGAGATCCAGGTGCCCTCGTCGGTGTCGATGATGGCCTCGGAGCGATCGCCCGGCGGGTTCTGCACGTTCCACGCCGCCGCGTCCGACGCGGATTGCTGGGGGGCGGACGCGGCAGCGTGCGTCGCGGCGGGCTGCTCGGCCGCGATGGCGATGGAGGCGGCGAGCGCGAAAAGCGGGGCGAGGAGGTGATGCGGCATGGCGGTTATCCGGGCTAGGTTGCGGGCGCGGCGGGGCGTGACCGGGTGAGTCTACGACGTCCCGAAACCAGCGCCGGGCCGCTCCGATAAGGCCGCGGAACGGTCGAATCGGCCCCAGCGCAGGCCGGAAGGCCGGGGGCGGGTGGATGGGGCGGCGGGGCGCGTCGATACAGGGGCGGGACCCTCCGTTGCAAGGCGCCGGCCCCACCGCCGTCGCCGTGGAGATGCCGCGGCGTGATGAACCTGCTCCGCCTGAAGCTGGTGGCGTACGTGATGGCGGCGGTGGCGCTGGCCAGCGTGGCGTCCATGAAGCTGGCGCTGGATGGGCAGCATGCGCTGGTGTGTGCCCAGGTCGTGCAGGCACACCAGGAGCGCCTGCGGGCGCTGGCCGGGACGGTCGCGGACGCGATCATGGACGACGACCCGGCGGCGATCACGGCGGCGGTGCGCGACTGTCTGAGCGAGCGGTCGATGCTGCAGGTGACGGTCCTCGACCGGGATGGGAAGGTCCTGCTGCAGGAGCCGCCGGAGCCGCGGCCGGAGCCCCTCGCGGCACCGCTGCCGGGGGTGCTGAGCCGGATGGACCTGGTGGACCCGATGCTGCGGCGGCTCTTCCCGCCACCGGGGGACGAGGTGGTGGTGCTCAGCCGCTCGGGCGAGCGACTGGGCGTCGTGCGGTTCGTGCTCTCGAGCGGCGAGGCGGGGGCGACGCTGATCGGCGTGGCGAGGGCGGGGCTGACGGCGGCGCTCGCCCTGACGGTGGTC
>CALAFV010000616.1 GCA_937891445.1 uncultured Phycisphaerales bacterium
TGATCATCGGAAGTGCCTCACGCGGGTCGCCCTCTCCCCGCCCCCCTCCCTCCCCCCGCAATCTCCTGGGGGGGCTCCAAGTATCAAAGTAGCCGCGTGGAGAGCGGGGCGGTGAGATGAGACTCATGTCTGTGTGGGAACGCTTGGCCGCTACTGGCCGAGGGCTCGGAGCACGACCGTCGCGTACGCTCCGCGCGGCAGGGCGAAGCGCACCAATCGCTTTAGCCTCGGGCCGTCGGGCTCGGGCGGGTCCAGGCGCACGCCGGTCGCCTCGACGAACAGCGGGCGCTCGGCGGAGCCGAACGTGACGCCGACCGAGGGGGGGAGGCGGAGGTTGTCGAGCGAGAGGCCTTCGGCCTGGAGCACGGCCTGAGCCGCGGCGCCCCACGGTTCGGTCAGGCGGATGCCGGGGGCGAGCATTGGCACGGAGGCGCAGCGCAGCGGTTCGGGCACGAGGCTTGGCGCGGGGAAGAGCATCGTGCCGAAGCGGTCGTCGGCGGCGATGATCCGTGCGCCGGGCGCGTCGGTGGGCGGGGCGAGGCCGCTGACGAGGCGGTGGGCCGTCTGGTTCCAGAGGTACGACTGGTACGCCTCGATCAGGATCATCCGAAGGAAGCGGGGGAGGGCTCCGATCGCTTCGTCGAAGCCTGCGCCGGCGGCGAGGCGCTCGACGGCGCGGCGCTCGGGGCAGGGGGGGAGTGTTGCCGCCAGTTCGGCCCAGGTGCCCCACGATTGGGCGGCGAGGCGCGTGAAGCGGCGGCGGAGGCCGGTGTCCTTGCGCGCCGGGGTTGCGATCGCCAGGCGGAGAGCGGTTTCGAACTCGCCGCGGACCATGTGGCGTGCGGCGAAGCCTTCGCCGTGGCGCGCGGAGCCGAAGCGTTGGTCGCCGAAGTAGTTGACGATCAGCAGGCGCGACCCATGGTCGCCTTCGCCGGTGCGCAGGATGGCGGCGCGGCGGTCCATTTCGGCTACGGCGGTGGGGGGCAGGTCGCGCACGACGATGTCGAACTCGTTGCGCTCGATGGCGACTGCGGCGAGGGGGTGGTCGAGCCAGCCGAGGAAACGGGCGGTCCAGCGGGGGCCGTCGGCGAGCGGCGGGGCAGGGGCATTGGGACGCAGCGCTGCGGTGACGTGCTGGGTGGTTCGCGCGTGCTTGTCTTTCAGGCCGGCGTAGGAGACATCTTGCGGACGCACACGCAGCGTTCGGGCGAGGGCGGCGGCGGCTTCGGGCGTGGTCAGCGACTCCTTGCGGAGTTCGTAGAGGGCGTGGCGGCGGTTGCCGCGGCTGGTGGCGATGGCGCGGGCGACGTCTTCGGCGAGGACCTCGCGGACGATGAAGTCGCTTGGCTGTTTTCTGATGGTCATGCGCCTGCGTGGTTCCGGCGGGCTCAGAGTCCGTCCCGGACCATCCGCGCCAGTTCGTCCGCGAGCAGGCGCGCGAGCGCTTCCTGGCCCGCCTCGTCCGGGTGGATGTAGTCGCGGTAGCCGCGTTGCTCTTGCGTGATCAGGCGCACCATCTCGTCGCGGGTCTCGATCATTCGTACACCTGCCCGGGCGGCGACGCCGCGGATCAGGTCGTATCCCGAGTCCATGCGGCCGGCGGTCAGTTCGGAGAGTTTGGGATGGTGCACGATCAGGACGCGTGCGCCCTGGCTGCGCGCGGTGTTGATCAGCGTTTCCAGGGCGCCGAGGGCGGCGCGGCGGCCTTCATCGGTCGGCGCGGGCTCGGGCGCGGGCTTTTCTCGGCGGCCGAGCACGTGGTAACTGAACGCCTTGGGCACGTATGTGCTGAATGCTTCCTGGAGCGCGAGGATCGGGCGGCGCGTCGGGAGGTCCGGGCTGAGGGGCTCGAAGGTCGGCGCATCCGCCGCGTCCTCGCTGTTGAGGACGATCACGACGACGTCGGCGTCGAAGAGGCCGTGCTTGTTGACGTAGGCGAGGAGGTTGGGCGGGCCCCAACTGCCGCAGGCGATGTTGCCCACGACGACGGGCCGGTCGAGCCGCTCGCGGAGCATCGCGGGGAGTCTGGTCGTGGCGAGGTCGGCCTGATCGATGGGGTTTCCGCCGTTGACGACGCTGTCGCCCAGCACCATGATGCGGAGTTCGCGCGGGTCGGACTTGCGCGCCGGGAACTCGGGGCTGCGCATCGAGTAACTGTTGTACGAGACCGTGTTGCCGAAGCGCTTGTATGTTCGCGAGGGGACGGGCAGGTATTCGATCTGCGGGTCCGCTATGTAGAGCGGCGGGTCGCCCATGCCGAGGCCGAAGCGGGCGACGATCTCGCCGGCGACGACACCGAACACGAGCGTCACGGCCGCCGTCCACGCCAGCAGCCGCGGCCAGCGCCGGCGCCGGGCGGGTGCGGATGAAGCGTGCTCTGCGGCGGCCTCGTCGCTCATGCGGCCCTCTCGTCCCACCTCCCCGGTGGTGCGTCGTTTGGACCGCGGATGGTAGGAATGCGGCCACCCGGGGCCGATCCTGGCCGCGGGTGGCCGCCGTGTGGGGCTTTGGCTTGGGGGCCGTCAGGTCCCGACCGGGATGGGGGCGGAGAAGATCTCGCGCAGGCCTTCGGGGAGTTGACGCTGCATGTCCTCGACCTGACCCTGGCTGACGGATTGGGCGATGACGGCGCCGACGCCCTCGAGGACCTCGGAGGCGCGGGCCGGGGTCAGGCCGAGTTGGTCGGCGAGTTCGGTCTCGACGGCCTGGCGCGTGATCGACTTGTCGGGGCCGGTGGCGGCGGGGCGCAGTGTCGGCTGGAGGAGTGAGGGGAGTTGCGCGATCAGGTCGCGGGCCTCCTGGGGCGTGAGGCGGCTGACGATCGCCGTGAGGACGATCTCGAGGGCGGTTTCGGCCTGTTCGGAGGAGTCCAGGCCCGTTGTTGTGCGCACGCGGTTGAGGAGGCGGCCGTAGGTGGACTGGGCGCGGCCGGCGCGGCGTCTGGCGGCGGGGGAGCGCGGCGAGCCGGCCGGGCCGCCCTCGCCGATCTGGCCTTCGATGATGGCGGCCAGTTCGTCGAGCGAGGCGGCTTCGTCGAGGAGGAGGTCGTCGAGCGTCACGATGCCGACGACGCGCTGGCCTTCGACCAGCGGGATGCGTCGGATGTTCCGATCGCGCATGAGGCGCAGGGCTTCCTCGCGGCTGTCGGAGGGGGTGAGGACCGCGACGGGGGTTGTCATGACTTCTGCGAGCGTGGTCGTCGTGGGGTCGAGGCCGCGGCCGAGGACGCGGATCGCCAGGTCGCGATCGGTGACGAGCCCGACGACGCGGCCCTTGTCCTGCACGACGATCGCGCCGATGTTGTTGTTCTCGATCGCCCTTGCCGCTTCGAGAACCGAGGTACTCGGCTTGAGCACCACGACCCGCGGCATCCGGTACCACCTCAGCGTCATGTGCGTCCTCCTGCTTGGGTTCAGGTTGCTCGTCTGAGCGGCCTGGTTCGTCTGCGCTGCACGGTTTTTCGCACGGTGCGCTCCGCGCTCTGAAGAGCGAGGTCGGCGGCGGTGCGGAAGGAACCCGCCCGGCTCTCGACGACGACGCTGGGGAGGCCCCTGAGGACCGTCTTGACGCGGCAGACGTGATCGACGCCGCCCTTGGGGCCGTTGATGTCGCGGATCCGGACGGTGGCGCGTTCGACCGAGGCGGCGAACTTCCCCAGTTTCGTGCCGAGTTTGCGGCGGAGGTACTCGCGGTCTTCCGGGCCGAGCGCAACGCCTTCGGCGCGGATGTGGACGGGGGGCTCGGGGGCCCGCACACGCTGCGTCCGGCCCTTGGAAGTCCTGGCGACCCGCGGAAGTTCGGGCATGTTGCTCACCCCCCGGTGCGATCAGTGACGGAACGTGGCGGCGACGCCGGTGGGGGCCGGCATGCGCGCGGACGGGACGATGATGACTTCTCCGCCGGTTCGCAGGACCGCTTCGGCGAGGTCGTCGAGGACATCGCCGACTTCGGGGTCGGCCAGGCGGCCGGGGTGGACTTCGCCCGTCTGGGGGTCGAAGCGGCCGGGGACGACGCGGTCGGCGTCCACGAGCAGGACTTTGACCCGGCCCGCGGCGGTCGCCTGTGCCACGACATTCACATCGGTGGAGCCCAGGCCGTTTGCCGCGGCGGCGCGGTGTTCATCGGTGAGGCGGGCGAGGCGGGCGAGGTATCTGGGCTCGAGGATGCGCCAGACCTCGGCCCGGAGTTGGTCGAGCGTGAGGGGGTCGGGGTCCCTCATCACGCCCTCCGGCTGGAGCAGCGGGTTGCGGCTGATGCGGCGGAAGACGGACTGGTTCTCGGGGAGTGCGGCGAGGATCAGGGGGAGCCCGCTGGGCCGGGAGAAGCGCTGGAGCACCTCGCGGTCGATGAACTGGAAGAACCGTTCGGTGTCCTTGTATTCCTCGTCCTTGCGGCCGCCGAGGCCGGGGAAGGCGCCCGTGCCGCCATGGGCCGGGGCGCCGGGGCCGGCGCGCTTGCCGTAGGCGCCCACGTTCTGGTGCGCCTCGGTGACCTGCTCGCCCAGCACCTCGGTCATGGTGGTGGGCATGTCGCCGGTATCGAGTTCGTGCAGGGCGTCGCGGTTGCCCTCGAGCATCCGGACTCTGTGTCGGTCGAGGCAGAGGACCTGGTAGCGGTCGGCCGACTGCACGATGCGCAGCAGCGGCTTGACGTGAAAACTGTCGGCGACTTCGACGAACTCCTTCACGGGGCGGGGGAGCCGGAAGACGTCGAAGCGCGTGGGCGACGCGAGGATGGCGAGGCCCTGTCGCGAGTATTGCCAGAAGTGGGTGTCGTTGATGAGTGCCGCGAACGGGCGGATCAGCGGCTCGACGTCCCGCCCGGCGTATTTCTCGCGCAGCGAGCGTTCCGCCTCGCGCACCAGGTTCTTGTAGCGGATGGGGTCTTCCAACGCGCCCGGGATGGCCGGGTGGGTCGGCTGGTAGAGGGAGATGCAGGGCGGCTGGTCTCCCTTGAGCAGGTCTCGCAACGTCTCCGCCGTGAGGGGTCGCATCCCGCGCTCCTCTCCGCCGCGGCGGGCGGGCGAAGCGGCCGCCGGCACTCCGGCGAACCGCCGGCCCACACCACCGCTGCTCGAGCGTTTGTAGGACCGCGGGCGCGGGGGCGGGCGCGCGGCGGATGAAAGGACGGCAATATCCGCGGGTTCGGGAGCGAGGGGTTGGCCCGGCGGTGTCGCTCGCCGCGGGGTGTGCTCTGGAGCGTCAGGACGGCGGCAAGGCCGTCGCCGGATGCCGAGCGGGGTGGCCGGGTGCTACCATGGGCTCCAAAGCGTGCGGGCGTAACTCAATGGTAGAGTGCAAGCCTTCCAAGCTTGATGTTGCGGGTTCGAGTCCCGTCGCCCGCTCTTGAATCCCCTCAATCGGGCGGCTCTCCGCGGCGGCGGGGCCCCCCGGGCCCGACCGCCGGGCCCTGCCGTTGCACCGGGCACGCCCAGCCATGGCGACCTTGTCGGTTCCTTCCAACTTGATCTTCCTGCAGCCCCTCGCCGGGCCGCCGCTCCAGCCGCTGCGCATCCAGGGGGACCGTCCGGTCACGCTCGGTCGGTCGAGCGAGTGCGAGGTCCGGCTGGAGAACCCGGTCGTCTCCAAGCGGCACGCCTCCCTGGCGCGGCTCGGGGAGTCTTGGATCATCCGCGACCTGGGGAGCCGGCACGGCACGCATGTCAACGGGGTGCCGCTGACCCCACAGCAGGCCGTGCCGCTCTCGGAGGGGGACCTGGTGGTCATCCGCCCGTGGGTGTTCCGCGTCCGGATGCGCGAACCCGATCCGAGCACGATGATCACGATCGACCGTCCGCATGCGGAGGGGGACCAGATCGAGCGGCTCCCGCCGTCGCACACGGAATTCGGCGTGCGCGAGCAATATGCGCAACTCATCAGCGCATCGGGGGCGATCTTCGGCGCGGCGGACGAGGAGGGGCTGGTCAGCGCGATCATCGACCGGGCCCTGGCGGGCTCGGGCTTCCATCGCGGGGCCGTGCTGCGGCAGAGCGCCGGGGACGCCGCGGCCGGAGGGAAGGGGGGCGACGTGGAGATCGTCGCCGCGATCGATCGCGCGCGGCGAGACGGCGGGAGGTTCGAGTTCAGTCGCTCGCTGATCTCGGCCGCCTCGACGGGGAGCCCGGCGGTCCTTATCGCTCCACGGAGCCCGGTTCCGGAGAACAGCGTCGTTCGGCTCAACATCACCCGAGCGCTGTGTTTGCCCATTCTTGTGGAGTCGTCGGTCTGGGGTTACCTGTACCTCGATTCCCGGCGGGGCGAGGCGCCGCCGCGGGATGATGCGATCGGGTTCTGCGGGGCGATCGTCGAGATGGCGGGGCTTGCGCTGGCCTCGCTCAAGGCCCGTGAACTGCGGGAGCGGCTGCAGACCCTCCAGGGGGACATCGAGGCAGCAGCGCAGGTGCAGCGCATGATCATGCCGCCGGCGCAAGGGGAGTTCGGGCCGCTGCGCTACGCGGTGCGGAGTCAGCCCGGGCGGCTACTCTCGGGCGACCTGTTCGACGTCGTGCCGCTGGAGGACGGGCGCGTGGCCGTCGCCCTGGGCGACGTGACCGGCAAGGGGGTGGGCGCGGCGTTCCTGATGGCCGTGGCTCAGACGCTCGTTCGCTCGTACGTGACACGCTGCGACGACCCGGCCGAGGTGCTGGACTCGCTCAACGCGTACTTGTCGCGGCTGCACGCCGGGCCGCGGTTCATCTCGCTGTGGCTGGGCATCTTCGACCCGCGCGGGCGGCGCGTGACCGTCGCGGACGCGGGGCACGGCTACGCGGTCCTCGCGGGGGCCGGGCGCTCGCCGGTCCGGTTGCAGTGCGCCGGCGGGCCGGTTGTCGGCGCGGTGGCCGGGTGCCGGTACGAGCGGACGGAGTGCGAGTGGCCGGCCGGCGCCCGCGTGATTCTCTTCAGCGACGGGCTGGCGGAGCAGGCGGGGGACCTGGGCGAGCAGTTCGGGCTGCAGCGCATCCTTGAGTCGGTGGTGGCGGATGCCTCGCCGCAGGGGGACGTGGACGGCCTGTTCGAGGCCCTTCGCTCGCACGCTCGTACGGACGCCTTCACCGACGACGTGACGATCGCGTCGGTTCAGGCTTCGTGAGTCCGGGAACTGCGTCGGTGATGTCGGGTTGTGAGGCGGCTTTGGTCTCGCGCCGGCCTGAGGGTTGTGACGGCTGCGGAAACTGTGCGGGTTATCGCGCTCGCGGCCGATCCGCGGTTGTCAGCAAGGATCAAACCCGGTTGTCAAAACCGAGATAAATGGGATGCTCGCGGCCGCTTCGCGACCGGTCGGCTGCGCGGCACGAGCGCAGATGCTCAGGCGAGGACCCCCATGAACGCCCGCGTTCGCGCCTTCACCCTCATCGAACTGATCGCCGTGATCATCGTGCTGGCGATCCTCTCGGGGATCGCGATTCCGCGGTACATCGACGCTTCCACCAGGGCCCGGGAGGCCGCCGCCAAGCACACGCTCGGCACGGTGCGGTCGGCGATCGCCACGTTCTACAACAACGGCGCGATCAACGGTGCGCCGGCGTGGCCCACACTGGCGCAGATGCAGACGTTCGGCGCAACCGGCGTGCTGAAGGAGCCGCTGCCGGTCAACCCGTACAACCACTCGTCCGCGATCAGGGCCGCGACGTGGTCCGCGATGCCGCCGGTCGGCGGGCCGGAGGGGTACGCCTACGACCCGACGACCGGGAAGTTCTGGCTCAACTCGACGACGGCGGGGGTCAACGAGCACCTGTGGTGATCGTGGTTGCGGGGGGTGTGGTTTCGGGCAGGTGAGTGCCGGCCGGTAGGGGGTGGAGGGGGCGTTCAGGCAAGCACAGCCTTGAGTTGTCGTTCGTCGAGCGGGCGGTCGAACTCCACGCCGATGCGGTGGATGCCCCCATCTTCCTCGCGGCTCCAGCGCACCTCGCCGCGGACGGTGATCCGTCGCCCGTCGGCGGTTGCGAACTGCACGGTGCACGGCGTGCCGGTCGCGGGGGCCGTGCCGCAGAGGAACGAGACGCCGCCGGCGCTGACGTCGCGGGGGTAACTCAGGAGCGTGGTCGTGCTCCCGTCCGGGTTGGTGATCCGCACGGTCAGGCCGGCTCTTGGCACGGGCTCGCGTGCGTGGGCGCGGGCCTCGACGCTCGCCGTTCCTGTCGCCGTTGTTTCTGGTCGCTCCGGCATTGCGCACCTCGGTCTGTCGACCTGCCTAGTTGAGTTGCCTGAGGAAGTCGCTGTACGTCGTCGTGTACCCGCGTGTCGTGACTTCGTCCACGTCCAGGGGGATCTCCTCGAGCGGCCGGCGCGTGTACGGCCTGTCGTTGGCGAGCATTGTGTCCGCCACCAGGCGGCGGGCGAGGTCCTGCTCGGGGTCGGCGTTCCAAAGGATGAACTCCCGGATGCCGGTGCGCACCAGGTGCGCGATCATTTCACGCCAGAGCCAGACGTTCCGCAGGTCGTACCCCTCGCCCACGTCGGGCCGCACGTAGAACCGGGGCGAACTGATCCAGGGGATGACGGACGTGCCGCGGGCCGCGGCGCACGACCTGGCGATGTTGAGGTTGTGGATGAACGAGTTCCAGATGACCTCGTGCTCGCGGCCGTGGTACATCCATCCGGTGTCGTTGAGGTAGAGCGAGGGGGAAGAGACCGTGTCGGTCGCGAGCGGGGGCACGGGCCAGCCGTTGACGTCCTGCACCGGGAATGTCGGCAGGATGTCCCACCAGTTGCAGAGCCGGAAGCGCCGGCGGCCATCGGGGGCGTCGAAGATGTGCGAGTCGATGAAGATCTTGCGGAACGCTTCGATGAGCAGTGAGTGGGCGTAGCGGTTGAAACGGACCATCGCGTCGCGGCCCGGATCCGTCCACATGGTGTAGTCGCTGGGGTGCAGGCGCTTGAGGTCGTCGGGCAGGCGCGCGAAGGCGGCCGGGCTGTTGTAGATCCGGCTCATGCGGCGTTCCCACTCCTTCGGATCCCAGGGCCCGAGGATGCCCCAGGTGGTCACTCCGTCCTCCACGTCCGCCGCGATGAGGTCGAGCCATATGCCGCGCTGCCGCAGGCGCTCACCCAGCGGCCGCAGCCAGTTGATCGAGGGCAGCACGTCGATGCCGTTTTCGAAGATGGTCAGCCAGTCCAGGTCCGGGCGGTTGGGGAGATCCGGGATGCGCTCGCGGATCTGTTTGCTGAGCAGCCAGAAGGGCAGCAGCACGCGCTCGCCCTGCCGGTAGCGGGCGAGTTTCTCGACGGCCTGCGCGGCCTGCTCCTCGTTGTTGTCGTCGTACAGATTGACGACCACAAACGGGATGATGCCCGCGTACTGCGGGCTTGCTCCCGCCGAGGCCCATTCATACACGCGGAGGTAACGCATCCGGGCCGTCTCCCTTGCCCCTTCTTATCGGCGCTGCGGCGCTCGGTGGTCAGCGGCAGTCCCTGTGCCTGGTGAACCTTGGCGAACGGAACGCTACGCTCGCCCCCGGGGCGGGCTCGGCGCGGCCGCGCACACCACCGCCGCGATGGCTGTCGCGATCGCCAGTTGCCAGGGGTACGCCAGTTTGAGGTCCCCCATGCCGAGCCACGGCGCCCAGACCCGCCACGCCCACGGCTGCATCCCCAGCACCGCGACGAACCCTGTGCCCAGGGCTGCGACGGCGCTGGTCCCGCTGCCGCGCCTGGTGAAGATGGCCGTCGCGAAGACGGCGACCAGCCCGGCGTAGGCGAAGCCCATGACGCTGAGCGCGAAGTCGATGAGCGTCTGGCCGTGGGCCTTCATCGCGGCGTACCACCAGACGCAGAGGCACGCGAACAGGCCGAGCACGAGGCCCCAGGCCGCGACGCCCCAGCGGCCGACGGCGAGGTAGTGCCGCTCGTCGCGGTCCGGCCGCAGCGGGCGGTAGAAGTCGTTCAGGAACGTCGCCGACATCGCGTTGAGCGCGGAGTTGAGGCTGCCGATGCCGGCGGCGAAGAGGCCGGCCATCATGACGCCGGGCATGCCGGGGGGCATCTCGCGCAGGATGAACGCGAGGAAGACCTCCTTGCCCTCGGGCGCGGGATACGCCGGGGCGGCGGCGCCCATCAGGTCGGGGCGCTGGTAGAAGACGTAGAGGAGCAGGCCCAGCGTCATGAACAGGGCCGTCACCGGGAGCCCGACGAGCACGCCGAGCACGGCGGACCAGGACCCGCGGACCGCCGAGCGGCAGGTGAGCATCCGCTGCACGAGATCGTGGTCGGTGCCGTAGGCGCCGAGGTTCAGGAGCGTAAAACCGATGATCGCCGTGAAGAGCGTGTAACTCACGGCCGGGTCGGTGGAGAACGAGAGGAGCGTGATCTTGCTCGTTCCGTTCGGCCCGGGGGAGTCAGACAGAGCCGCGGCGAGGCCCGCCGGTCCGAGCGGGATGCGCCAGAGGAGCACGCCCGCCGCCGCGGCGGCCGCGCCGACGAAGACGCAGGTCTGGATGACGTCGGTCCAGATGATGCTCCGGATGCCGCCCGCGAGCGTGTAGAGGATCGCCACGGCCGACAGCACGGCGATCGCGAGGACCATGTGCGCGGGCTCGTCGTCGCCGAAGACGATCATGGATGCGGGGATCGCGACGATGAAGACCCTGGCGCCGCTGGCGAAGACGCGGCCGACCATGAACATCGCGCTGGCGGCGCGCTTGGCGCCGACGCCGAAGCGAAGTTCGAGGAGTTCGTAGACGGTGCTCACGTTGGCGCGGTAGAAGGCCGGGACGAAGAAGAGGGCGACGACGGCGATCGCCAGCAGAGAGCCGAGGCTGGCGGAGAGGTACGTGAGGTTGCCGACGTACGCCTGCTGCGGGCCGCCGATGAACGTCGCCGCGGAGAGGCTGGTGGCGAGGACGCTCAGGGCGACGGCCCAGACCGGCATCTGCCGCCCGGCGAGGAAGTACTCGGCCGAGCCGGAGGGCGTGCGGCGGGCCAGGACGACACCCGTCACCAGCAGGAGCGCGAAGTACGCCCCGAGCACCACCCAATCGACTGCCGCGAACCGCGCCTCGGCGAGGACGACCATTCCACGCTCCGCTTGGCGCACGTCGGCGCCGTCGTCACAATCCCGCCATGATCGGCCACCCGCCCCGTTTCCGTCCACTCCCTTCCGCGCGGCCGGCGTGCGGGGCCAGCCGAACCGGGCTGGCCGGTGTGCTGGGCCTCGTGGTGCTGCTGGTGCTCTCCGGCTGCACGGCGGCTCCCCGGCCGGGGACGCACCACCCCCGGCGCGGCGACGAGATCATGATCGCCGGCCAGTTGTTCCACACGGGCGCCCCGGTCGTGCTCTGGACCGACCCGGGCGGGTACGACGCGTACCGCACCGAGAAGCGGTTCGTTCCCTTCGAGAAGGCCCAGTGGACGCCGCCGGCGGAGGGCGGTGGGGGGAGTGGGGGAGTGGAGACGCCGAACCGCTACGGTCTGCGGTTCGCCCGTGATCCCTCGCGGCTGCCGCCGGAGGTGCGGGAGCGGGTGCGCGGCGGGGGGTGGGACCTTGCCTCCCTTCAGGAGCGGATCGACCAGTTCGTCATCCACTACGACGCGGCGGGGAGGAGCCGGCAGGGTTTCAAGATCCTGCACGACCACCGCGGGCTCTCCGTTCACTTCATGCTCGACCTGGACGGCACGATCTACCAGACGCTCGACGTGAAGGAGCGTGCGTGGCACGCGACGACCAGCAACGACCGGTCGATCGGGATCGAGATCGCCAACATCGGGGCGTACCCGGCCGCGGCATCCTCTTCTCTTCCTCCGCCGCTCGCTTCGTACTACGCGACCGACGCTTCCGGCCGCACGATCGTCACCCTTCCGCCGCACCTGGGCGACGGCGGCATCCGCACGCCCAACTTCGTGGCCGGGCCCGCCCGGCCCGATCCGGTCGTCGGCGAGATTCAGGGGCGGAGGTACATCCAGTACGACCTGACCCCCGAGCAGTACGACTCGCTGATCAAGTTGACCGCGACGCTCTGCTCCGTCTTCCCCAACCTGCCGTGCGACTACCCTCGCGATGAGACGGGCTCGCTCATCACGCACAAACTCCCTGACGACCGGCTCGCGGCCTACCGCGGCCTGCTCGGCCACTACCACATCCAGGACAACAAGGTGGACCCCGGGCCCGCCTTCGACTGGGACCGCGTGATCGACGGCGCCCGGCGGCTCATGCGCTGACCTGCTGGGCGCGGTGCCTTACCACCGGCACCGTCGCCATCGTGTGCAGCCCGGGGGCGGCGCTCAGCAGCGATCCGATCGCGTTGATCGTGATCGCGGTGGTCGCGACGTCTCCGTGCACGCCGCCGCGGATGACCAGGTCGATCGCCGGGATCCCCTCGATCACGACGCGGTCGCACGGGTGCTCCTGCCCGATCGCCGCCTGGAACTCCATGCGCACGATCTCGCGTCCATCGCGGTCCCACGCGCTGGCCGTCTGGCGCACGCCCGCGGCGTGGCCCTTGCGGATCGTCCCCAGGGCGCACTCCAGTTCGCGCTCGGCGATCACGGGTTCGATCGTCTCCTCCCACCGGTCGATCGTGAGCCCCACGTACCTGGCGATGAAGTGCATGGATTCGCCCAGCCCCACGTGACGCAGCCACCCCGCCTTGACGCCGGCCTCGAAGTCCTCTTCGCTGAGCCCGGCGCCGATCTTCTTCTGGAACGGGACGCGCCGGCTGGCGGCGTCCTGCACCCGCTCGCAGCGCACCGACTCGACCGAGGCCGACACCGCGGTCGCGAAGACCGGCAGCGCATCCATCACGAAGCCGGGGTTCACGCCGGTCCCGATGATGCCGCAGGCGTTGCGGCGGGCCAGTTCGTCCAGTTCGGCGGCCAGTTCGGCGTGGCGCAGCCACGGGAAGACCAGTTCCTCGCAGGTGCTCACGACGCTGATGCCGCGGCCGAGGAGTTGGCGGAACGTCCCCATGCACGCGGGAAGGTCGGACGAGGTGGTCACGACGGCGACATCCACATCCGCCTTCGTGACCTGGCCGAGGTTGTCTGAGATCACGACCCCGCCGCCGGCCTTCTCGACGACGTCCTCCAGCCGCTTGCCGGCCAGGTCCGGGCTGACGTCCACCGCCGCGACGATGCGCCCCACGCCGCGGCGGTGCAGATCCGCGGCGATCATCCGCCCCAGCGGCCCCAGCCCGACGTGCAGCACCCGGTAGCCCGCGCTGGTCCTGTGTCCCATGGGACGGCAGTCTACAGGCCCCCATCGCCCCCTGCCCCGCCCCCTTGGCCGGGCAGGAGGAGGGTTTCGCGGGGCCGCCGAGCGCCCCATCCATATACTTCACGAGCGAGACACCGGAGCCTTCTCATGACGACCCATCCGCGTCCGACGACCGCCCCCAAGCCCGCCCCGCACCTTGAGAAGATCGACCCCCAGTCGGTCACGATCTCCGGGCTCGCCCTCGATCCGGTCTACGGCCCGCACAACCTCCCCGACTCGCTGAAGAACCTCGACCGCGACATCCCGCCGCCGGGGAAGTACCCGTACACCCGCGGCCTGTTCCCGCAGGGGTACCGGACGCGCCTGTGGACCATGCGGCAGTTCGCCGGCTTCGGCTCCGCGGACGACACCAACCGGCGCTTCAAACTGCTGCTGGAGAAGGGCAAGGGGACCAACACCGGGCTCTCGACCGCCTTCGACCTGCCGACGCTCATGGGGCGCGACTCGGACGACCCGCTGTCGGTCGGCGAGGTCGGGCGCTGCGGCGTGGCGATCAGCACGATCGAGGACATGCACCGGCTGTACGCCGACATCCCGATCGACGAGGTGACCGTCTCGCAGACGATCAACGGCCCCGCGGCGGTGATCTGGGCGATGTACCTGGCGATGGCCAGGCAACGGGGCATCCCGTGGGAGAAACTCGGCGGGACGCTCCAGAACGACATCCTCAAGGAGTTCCACTCGCAGAACGAGTTCATCTTCCCGCCGGAGCCGTCGGTGAAACTGGTGGTGGACACGATCGAGTTCCAGTCCAGGCACCTGCCGAAGTGGAACTCGGTGAGCATCTCCGGCTACCACATCCGCGAGGCGGGCTCGACGGCGACGCAGGAACTGGCCTTCACGCTGCGTGACGGGATGGAGTACGTCGAGGCGTGCCTGGAGCGCGGGCTGGACATCGACAGTTTCGCCCCGCGGCTGAGTTTCTTCTTCAACAGCCACAACGAGTTCTTCGAGGAGATCTGCAAACTGCGCGCGGCGCGGCGGATCTGGGCGCGGATGATGCGCGAGCGCTACGGCGCGAAGAACGAGCGCTCGTGGTTCATGAAGACGCACGTGCAGACGGCCGGGTGCTCGCTGACGGAGCAGCAGCCGCTGAACAACATCGTGCGCGTGGCGTACCAGGCGATGGCGGCGGTGCTGGGCGGGTGCCAGAGCCTGCACACGGACTCGATGGACGAGACGCTCGGCCTGCCGACGGAGCAGGCGGTGACCGTCGCGCTGCGCACGCAGCAGATCCTGGCCTACGAGACGGGCGTGACGCGGACGACCGACCCGCTGGGCGGGAGCTGGTTCATCGAGTCGCTGACGGACAAGATGGAGGAGGAGGCGCTCCAGTACATCTCGGACATCGACCGGATGGGGGAGTACGCGGATGGTCCGACGGCAAGCGGCCAGGTTCAGAGCGGGGACCTGGCGTCGCACCCGGCGTACCGGCCGCGGAAGGGGTACGGCCGCGGGGTGGTGAACGGGATCAACAAGGGGTACTTCCGCCGCCAGATCGCGGAGGCGAGTTACCGCTACTCGGAGGAGTGCGAGGCGGGGGACCGGCTGATCGTGGGCGTCAACGCGTTCAAGGACGCCGAGGACGAGCGCCCGATCGACATCCTCCAGATCTCGCACGAGGTCGAGGTCCAGCAGTGCGAGCGCCTGGCGGAGTTCAAGAAGCGCCGCGACGCCAGGGGCGTGGACAAGGCCCTGAACGCGATCCGCGAGGCGGCCCGCCGCAACGAGAACGTGATGCCCTACCTGATCGACGGCGCGCTGGCCAACTGCACGCTGGGGGAGATGGTGCAGGCGATGGCGGACGTGTACGGGCGGTACACGGGCGGGCCTGAGTGGTAGAGATCGGATCTGGTTCAGGGGGCGGGAGCCGTATGGGAACGGACGTCTGAGTAATAATCGGTACCAAAGCGGTAGC
>CALAFV010000617.1 GCA_937891445.1 uncultured Phycisphaerales bacterium
CCAGAGGTGGTTGGTCTGCGGCTGCCCCTGTGCGTGGCACATGGGGTCGTCTTCGGGGGTGTCGGGGTCGTCCTTGGAGAAGGTGAGACCCGCGCCGCGGCCGCCGGGCTTGACGGCGCTGTAGTCCATCACGACGGTCAGTTGCTCGCCGGGGGCGTAGGAACGGCCGAGGTCGATGGTGATGGCGGCCTCCGAGCGCTCGAAGGCGGCTTCGCGACCGTCCACGGTGATCGAGGAGAACGTCAGCGCGGGGCCGGCGTCGAGGCGGAGGGACGACCGGGGGGCGCCGATGGGTGCGAGGGTGAGCGTGCACCGGCCGCGGAAGGCGGCGACGTGCATGTCGGGGATGGTGACCTCCAGGCGCATATGCCGGTGGTCGAACAGGACGTCCGGGGGCCAGATGCGGCGATCGCGGCCGGTGGCGGGGTCGGTGCGCGGGTCGGCGCCGGACGAGGGCTGGGCAAGGGCGACGCCGCAGAGGGCGAGGGCAGCCAGAGCGGCCAAGGCCGGGCGGCGGCATGCGGACAACGGGCGTCTCCCACCCCCCGCGAGCGGCGTGTGCCGCCGCGGCTGGGGGTGGCGATCGGTCGGCATCGCGGTATCTCCGGAGGGGGGGCGTCGGCGGCGGGGCACGGCACGCCGGCGGGACTGGGAGTGTACCGGAACAGGGGCGGCGGCGTTGAGCCGATCGCGTGGGTGCGGGGCGTGCGCCGCCGCGTCGAGCGCCGGCGCGATACCATGTGCCATGCCCGACCTGACTCGCCGCTCTCGCGATCGGTTCAAGGCCGATTTCGCCCACCTCTCATTTCAGGCCCAATCCACCGACATCGACGCCGACGAGGCGTACGGAACGCCCTACGGACGCGGGGCGGTGACTCCGATCGCCGGTCCGAGCGCAGGGAGACCGGAGCGGCGGCGGGCGGCGGTGGGTGACAGCGGGCCGCGGGACATGGTCAACGGCGGGGCGGCGGGGTCGGACCTGCTCGCGGGGGTGACGAGCCAGAGCGTCAGCACGGAGTTCTACTCGCCGATGCCCGAGGGCTACCGGCGCGGGCGGCACAAGTACGTCGCCGTCTTCGGGACGGTGATGAGCGGGCTGGGGAAGGGGATCTTCGCGTCGAGCCTGGCGAAGTTGCTGAAGGACAAGGGGCTGGTCGTCGCGCCGATCAAGTTGGAGGGGTATCTCAACATCGACGCGGGGACGCTCAACCCGTACCGGCACGGCGAGGTGTTCGTACTGGACGACGGGACCGAGTGCGACATGGACCTGGGGACGTACGAGCGGGTGCTCGACCAGAACCTGTCGCGGAAGAACTTCACGACGTCGGGGCAGATCTTCTCGCACATCCTCGAGCGCGAGCGGCACGGGGCGTACCTGGGACGGGACGTGCAGTGGATCCCGCACGTGACGGGGGAAGTGAAGCGGCGGCTGCGGGAACTGGCCCTGCACGGGAACGGGCGGGAGCCGGCGGACGTGGTGTTCGTGGAGGTGGGGGGGACGGTGGGGGACTACGAGAACGGGTTCTACATCGAGGCGCTGCGCGAACTGGCGTTCGAAGAGGGCGAGGACTCGGTCTGCTTCGTGGCGCTGACGTACGTGATCAAGCCGCAGACGCTGGGGGAGCAGAAGAGCAAGGCGGCGCAACTGGGGATCAAGCGGCTGATGGAGGCGGGGATTCAGCCGCACATCATCGCGTGCCGGGCGACGGAGCCGGTCGGCGAGTCGGTGATGCAGAAGATCGCGATGTTCAGCAACGTGCCGATGCGCCGTGTGTTCTCGATGCACGACCGGCCGAGCATCTACACGATCCCGGACGAGATGCGCACGGAGGGGCTGGACCGCGAGATCCTGTCGATCCTGCGGCTGCACGAGCGCGTGGACGCGGCGTACGAGGACCGGGCGCGGGAGCAGTGGCTGGGGTTCGTGCGGAAACTCACGGCGCCGCGGCCGCACCGGGTGTCCCTGGGGATCACCGGGAAGTACGCGGGGCTGCGGGATGCGTACGCGTCGATCGACAAGGCGATCGAGCATTGCTCGGCGCACCTGGGGGCGGAGGTGGACGTCAAGTGGATCGACAGCACGGACATCACCGAGGCGAACGTCGCGCAGCGGCTGGAAGGGCTGGACGCGGTGATCGTGCCCGGCGGGTTCGGGTCGCGCGGGGTTGAGGGGAAGATCACGTGCGTGCGGCACTGCCGCGAGCACGGCGTGCCGTATCTGGGCATCTGCCTTGGGTTCCAGGTGGCGGTGATCGAGTACGCGCGGAACGTGCTGGGGCTGGCGGACGCGAACTCGACGGAGTTCAAGCCGGACTGCGCGGACCCGGTGATCAGCGAACTGCCGGAGCAGAAGGCGATCGAGGGGCTCGGGGGAACGATGCGCCTGGGCGGGCAGGACGTGGACATTGCGCCGGGGACGCTGGCGCAGTTCCTGTACGAGCGAGCGGGGCTGCTGACGCCGGTGCCGGGGACGGCGGGGACGATGCGGATGCGCGAGCGGTTCCGGCACCGCTACGAGGTTGATCCGCGGTACGTGAAGCGGCTGGAGGAGGCGGGGCTGATCTTCTCGGGGCGGCACCCGGCGCAGCCGATCATGCAGGTGCTGGAACTGGCGCAGCCGGCGGACGGGATGGGGCACCCGTACTTCATCGCGGGGCAGTTCCACCCGGAACTGACGAGCCGGCCGCTGCGGCCGCAGCCGCTGTTCATGGGGCTGCTGGCGGCGGCGATCGCGCGACGCGCCGAGCGCGAGGCGGGGGAGGGCGCGGTGCTGGAGGGGGAGGTGCGGCGGTGGCTGCGGCCGCGCGGGCGCGTGATGGAGAAGGTGCAGGCGTAAGCGTGCGGCAAGAAACGCGCTTGTCGGCGCGGTGATTCAGGCGGTGCGCACGATGCCGGCGTGATCCTCCAGCGATTCAGCGCTGTCGAGGAGGATGTGCGCCGAGACCAGGTCCGGCCGGCCGTACATGATCTGGCAGTTGTGCAGGAGCATCTGGGCGTAGAGTTCGTGCTCGGCGCTGATGCGAGCGGCCGCGGCGGCGACGAAGACGGGGAGGGCCCAGGGGCGGTTTGTCGCGTTGTCGGGCTGCATGTGCTCGACGTGCCAGTCGGCCGCGAGAAGGCAGCGATCGGCGAGGTCGGCGCGGGCGCGGAGTTGCGCCAGACGCCACGCGCCGTGGAGGAGGGCGAGTTCTCGCTCGGTCCAGACCTCGAGCGTCATGTCGGGAGAGGCGGGGTCGATAGGCGGCGTAAGCGGCGCGGGCGTGCGCTGGGCTAATGCGGCCTCGAGCACCTGTGGTATGGGTGAGCCGGCCGCAAGAGCGGTCCAGATTTCGGCGTCGGCATCGTTCGAGTGGGAAACGGGCGGCGGCGGCGTGCGCGTGCGCCAGGCGAGGAACGGGCCGTCCACCGGGCGCCGATGTCCGAGTTCGTCGGCCGCGGGCGCGGCGGCATTGGGGCCGCGCTCACCGAGCGTGAGCGCCGCGGCGCTCCGCAGGAGGCGTGCCCAGCGCGAAAAAAGCGGCCTGCTCATGAGGTGAAAGTGAGGTTGGGTCTTGTGCTCTTGGCGCGTGCGGGGAAGGTGTTATGCTCCCAATCGCCATGGCCTACGTGCGCCAGGAGACCGCCGACCGGCTCCGCCAGAGGGTATGTCTGGCGTGCGGGTACCGCGGGCCGGAGGTGCAGCCGGGCTTCCCCGAGGACGTGTTCGTCTGCCCGGCGTGCGGGTGCGACCTGTACGCGAGGCCGCCGCGGAGTTACGCGGAGATGGAGGACATCGGCGGCGCTGGGCCTCGCGTGGAGGTGGCGGCGGGGGTAAGCGCGGCGGCGGGGCCGGCGCGGCGTCGCGTGTGGTTGGGGGGCTTGCGGCGGTGGGTTCGCGGCGTGCTTGGCGCCCTGTTCGGGTCGGGACGGCGGTAGGGATTGGAGGGGCGGCCGGGTCTGCGCCGGCCGCGGAGACGGGGCGGGGCACGCGGGCGGGGACGGGTGCACAAGACGGGGAAGGGCTCGCCCCTCGCGGATGGCCGGCGGAGGTCACGAGGGGTTCCTGCGGGCTCGATATGGGAGGTCAGCCGGGCTGCGACGCCGCGGCCTGGAGGCAGCCATGCGAGTCGCACCGGTTCGAAGATCGCGACCAGCGGATCAGAAACCGAAGGCCGACCGGGTGCGGGCCGTGGTCGCCGTGGCTCCGCCGGAGGGGACGCCGTTTCACGCGGAACTGGACCTGGCGGAACTCGACGATCGGCGCAAGCCCAGCGGCGTGTGGGTGGGGCGGGGGATGTCGCTGAGCCGCTCGCACCTGACGTTCCGCTCGCGGCGGATGTGTTACCAGGGGCGGGAGTTGCTCGTGCTGGTGCATCTGGTTGACGACAGGCCCGCGCCGCTGTTCGGGCGGGTGCGGTCGTGCGAATACGACGCGGAGGGGCTGTACCGCACGGTGCTGGAACTGGCGGCGATGCCGCTGGACCCCGAGGTGCAGGCGTGGATTCGCGAGCGGGATGTCCGGAGCGCAGCGCCGGCGGGCACGGGGACGGCGCGGGGGTGAGTTGACGGAGCGGCGGGGGCGGCCCAACTGTTGGGCATGCGGGTGGTGCACCGGGCATCGGAGGCAAGCGGGCTCGCGGGCGGCGTCGTCGTCCCCACGATGGGGGCGCTGCACGAGGGGCACGCGTCGCTGGTGCGCCGGGCGCGGCAGATCGCGGATGAGCGCGGGCTGCCGGGCGTGGTCGTGACGGTCTTCGTCAACCCAACGCAGTTCAACGAGCAGGCGGACTTCGAGCGGTACCCGCGGACGCTGGAGGCGGACGCGGAGGTGTGCCGCGCGGCGGGGGCGGACCTTGTGTTTGCGCCGGATGTCGGGGAGGTGTATCCGCCGGGGCGGGACGTACCCGTGCCGCCGCTGCCGGCGGTGGCGACGGAACCGGGGCTGGAGGATGCGCACCGGCCGGGGCACTTCGCCGGCGTGTGCCAGGTCGTGAAGCGGCTGCTTGAACTGACAAAGCCGAGCGCGGCGGTGTTTGGGGAGAAAGACTGGCAGCAACTGCAGGTGGTGCGGGCGATGGTGGCGCAGGAGGGGATGGGGGTGGAGATCATCGGAGAGCCGACGGTGCGGGAGGCGGATGGGCTGGCGATGAGCAGCCGCAACCGCTTCCTGCGGCCGGAGGAACGCGGGGCGGCGCTGGCGCTGTCACGGGCGCTGCACGCGGCGGGGGCGCGCGCCACGGTTGAAGAGGCCGAGGAGGCGATGCGGCGCGAACTCGCGGCTGCCGGGGTTGCGCAGGGCGTGGAGTACGCGGTGGTGCGCGACGCCGAGACGCTGCTGGCGTGGCGACCAGGGAGGCCCGGGAGGGCCCTGATCGCGGCCAGGGTGGGGACGGTTCGGCTGATCGACAACGATGCGTGGCCGGCGCCGGAGCGGGCCTGAGCGGGCGGTGGGGCGGCCGCTACGATGCGGGTCCCGCGGCGGCGGGTGCCCCGCGGGGTGATCTCGCGCCCCAGGAGTTTCTCCGTGCTCAGAACGCGCCTGTACGACTTTCACATCTCTCACGGCGGCAAGATGGTCGATTTCGCGGGGTGGGAGATGCCCATCATGTACACGCGGCCGGGCGGCGGCGGGGGCATCCAGGAGGAGCACCACCAGGTGCGCACGAGCGGGGGGCTGTTCGACGTGTCGCACATGGGGCGGGTGAAGATCACGGGGCGGCACGCGAGGAAACTGCTGGAGCGGCTGTGCACCCGGAAGATCGGCGACATGGAGCCGGGGCAGTGCCGGTACTCGCTGTGCTGCAACGAGCAGGGGGGCGTGAAGGACGACGTGATCGTGTACCGGATGGACGACGACGACTTCCTCGTCGTGGTCAACGCGTCCAACCGCGAGAAGATGCTGGCTCACTTCGAGGCGGTGCGTGCGGCGGGGGACCTGAGCGTCAAGATCGACGACCAGACGCTGAGCACGTCGATGGTGGCGCTGCAGGGGCCGAAGGTGATGGACATGGTCTCCAAGGTGAGCCGGGAGATCCCCACACTGAAGCGCTACCGGTTCGCGGTGAAGAACCTGATCATCGTCAAACTGATCGTCAGCCGCACGGGGTACACCGGTGAGGACGGCGTGGAGGTGATCCTGCCGAACGCCGCGGTGGACATGGCGCTGAAGATGCTCCTGAAGGACGTGGACATGGAGGGGGACAACGCCCTGATCCGGCCGGCGGGGCTGGGGGCACGCGACACCCTGCGGACCGAGGCGGGGATGCCGCTGTACGGGCACGAACTGGGCGAGGAGATCAACGCGCTGGCATCCGGGCTGGACTTCGCGATCGCGATGGACAAGGACCAGGGAGAGCGCGGCGAGAAGTTCGTGGGGATGGATGCGCTCAAGCGCGTGCTGGACGAGGGCGGGCCGCGGCGGAAACTCGTCGGTCTGAAACTGGAGGGCAAGCGCTCGGCGCGGCAGGGGATGACGATCAAGTCGGGGGATAAGGACGTCGGTGTCGTGACCAGCGGATGTCCGAGTCCGACGCTGGGGTATCCGATCGCGATGGGGTACGTGGAGCGGGATTACATCGCGCCAGGGACGCCGCTGCTCGTCGATACGGGGAAGGGGACGATCGAGGGCGTCGTGGTGCCGATGCCGTTCTACAAGGCGCCGAAGCGGTAAAGCAAGGCACCGGGATCGGGCACTGGGACCGGGGTGCGCCGGGGCGCTGGTGATGCCCGCGGCTGGGGTGGTGCGCGCGTACACTGCGGAAATCATGCGGCGGGTGTACCTGGACAACGCGGCGACGAGTTTCCCGAAGCCTCCGGCGGTGGCGGAGGCGATGATGCGGTTCATGGAGAGGAATGGGGCGTCGCCGCGGGGACGGTTCGCGGAGGCGAGGGAGGCGGGGGAGTCGTTGGCGCGCTGCCGCGAGCGGATCCGCGAACTGATCAACGGGGAGAGCGCCGATCACGTCGTCTTCACGCTGAACACGACCGATGCGCTGAACCTGGCGATTCATGGAGTCGTGCGGCCGCACCTGCGATCCGGGCGGCGGCCGCACGTGGTGGCGACGTGGTACGACCACAACTCCGTGCTGCGGCCGTACAACGCGCTGGCGGCCGAGGGGGTGGAGCAGACGCGGGTGGAGTGCGACCCGGAAACGGGCCTGGTCGATCCGGAGGACGTGCGGCGGGCGATCCGGCCGGGGCAGACGGTGCTGGTCGCGGTGAACCACGCGAGCAATGTGACGGGGGTGGTGCAATCGGTGGCGGAGATCGGGCGGGTCTGCCGCGAGGCGGGGGTGCCGCTGTTGGTGGACGCCGCGCAGTCGCTGGGGCACATCCCGGTGGACGTGCGCGCGATGGGGATCGACCTGCTGGCGTTCCCCGGGCACAAGGGGCTGCTGGGGCCGACGGGGACGGGCGGGCTGTACCTGCG
>CALAFV010000618.1 GCA_937891445.1 uncultured Phycisphaerales bacterium
AGACCCGCTCCTGGTCCAGCGGCGCCAGCCCCAGGACCCATTCCAGCCACAGCCCGTCGATCGCCGCCGCCACCGCTTCCCCCACTCCCGGCGGCAGCCCATCCTCCTCGATGCGCCGGTACAACTCCGTGTACGCCGCGCGCATCGGCTCGATCAGGTTCGGATTCTGCGCCAGCGCCGCGAACACCGCCGACGAACTCGCCCGCAGTTGCTCCGTCCAGCACTCCGCGTCCGACAGGCAGTGCGACAGCAGCGCCCGCGCCATCCTCCCCGGCCCCGCCGGCGTCTGCGCGTACGCCTCGCTGTAGCACGAGCGCCAGCACTCCGCAGAACGCACCACCAGCGCCTCCACCAGCCTGTCCTTGCTCGGGAAGTGGTGCAGCAGCCCCCCCTTGCTCATCCCGCACTCGGCGGCGACGGCGTCCAGCGTCAGGTTCGCGATCCCCTGGCGCTGCACGACGCGCAGCGCGGCGTCGAGCATCCGGTCGCGATCTCGGGGCTGGGCGTTTGCCGCGCACATGGGTGACCGGTACAGTACCGGCCGGTCGGTCGGAGTCAACCGTCCGGACGGTCTGGTCCGTAATAGGCCCAGATTTGTTCGGACTCCGATCAGCCCAGCCCACGGGGTGCGCGAGGGGAGCCCAGGGAGAAACCCAGTCCATGAACCGTCGCATCGTCGGGAGCGCCGCTGGTCGGACGCTGGTTCTGGCCGCGGTGTGCGGGGTAAGCGTGGGCGCCGGGGGGGGAGGCGGGTGTACCGTCGGTCCAGACCATACGCCGCCGCGGGACCCGGCGCCCGATGCGCCGTGGCCCGAACCGATGGAAGCCGGCCTGAGCACCGCCGAGGCCGACCTGCGCGATTGGTGGCGCTCCCTCGGCGACCCGGGGCTCGACAGCCTCGTCGAGCGTGCCCTGGCCGGCAACCTCGACCTGCGCGAGGCCGTCGCCCGCGTGCGCGAAGCCCGCGCCCGCCGCGGCGTCGTCGCCGCCGACCTGTGGCCGACGGTCAACGTCGGCGGCTCCGGCACCTACGAGCGGTACAGCGAGAACACCTTCGGCGGCTTCGGCAACCCGGGGGACAAGGGCGAGTTCTACGAGGTCGGCTTCGACGCCACGTGGGAACTGGATGTCTTCGGCGGCATCCGCCGCGCGGTCGAGGCGGCCGAGGCCGACACCGACGCGGCGATCGAGTCCGTCAACGACGTCCGCGTGACGCTCATTTCCGAGGTGGCGCGGAACTATACCGAGTTCCGCTCCTTCCAGGCCCGCCTGGCGATCGCTCACGAAAACCTGCGCATCCAGGAGGAGACGCTCGAGGTTTCGGAGTCGCGCTTCCAGGCCGGCGTCTCCGGCCAACTCGAGGTCGCGCAGCAGCGCTCGCAACTGGAATCCACGCGGGCGCAGATCCCCGTGCTCGAGATCGCGATGAAGGAGGCGGCCTACCGCCTCGACGTGCTCCTCGGCCTCCGCCCGGGCTCGCTGATGGCCGAACTGGCGGCGCCCGCGCCGGTGCCCGCCGTCCCCGAATCCGTCCCCGTCGGCCTCCCGGCCGAACTGCTGCGCCGGCGCCCCGACATCCGCCGCGCCGAGCGAGACCTCGCCGCCGCGACCGCCCGCATCGGCGTCGCCACCGCGGACCTCTACCCCCGGTTCCGCCTCAACGGCTCCTTCGGCCTGGAGAGCACGCACTTCAGCGACCTCTTCGAATCCGGCAGCCGCGCCTGGAGCGTCGGCCCCTTCGAGGTCATCTGGCCCATCTTCGACGCCGGACGCATCCGCAACAACATCCGCGTGCAGGAAGCCCGCCAGGAACAGGCCCTCGCGGCCTACGAGCGCACCGTCCTGCTGGCCCATGAGGAAGTCGCCCGCGCCCTGGTCGGCTACGCCCGCCTGCGCGAGCGGCGCGATTCCCTCCGCCGCGCCGTCGAGGCCAACCGCCAGGCCGTGGAACTCGCCAACGAACTGTGGCTGCGCGGCCTCTCCGACTTCCTCAACGTCCTCCAGACCCAGCGCGACCTCTTCGTTCTCGAAGACGAACTTGCCGCCAGCGAGGCCGCGGTGACAACCAACCTCATCGCCCTCTACAAGGCGCTCGGCGGCGGCTGGGACGTCCCCTCTCCCCCACCGCCAACCGACGATGACCCTGCCGCCGCGGCCGGCGTCGCCCGCGCCGCGGCACGCTGATCGGCGTCCGGATTCCCGCTCGGAAGACCCGCCTCGGCTCAGATACCCTCGAGTGTCTCACTCCGCGAGCGACGAACGACGCCGATGATGCAGCACCTCGAACTTCAGATCGACGACATGCACTGCGACGGCTGCGTCGCCCGGGTCACGCGGGCGCTGACCTCCGTGCCCGGCGTGCAGGTGGACGAGGTGCGCGTCGGCTCCGCCCGCCTCCACATCAACCCGCAGCAGACCACGCCCGAGCGCATCATTGAGATGCTCGTGGAACTCGGTTACCCGGCCCGCGTCGCGGCAAACTCCGAACGCTGGGAACGCTGAGCGCCGCACCGAAGATCGCGCCCGACAGAACGAAAGCGGGCGCCGCACCTGGGGCGCCCGCCGGAACTTCTCCTTCTTATGTCCGTCAGCGGGGCTCCGTCGGCGCTTGCGCCCGGTCGCCGCCTGTCGCGGACGCGCCGGGCGCTGGTCGGCTCGCTCGACTGGCGGCTCAGCACCCCCGAGAACAAGGTCGCCGTCCGGCTGGACAAGGCCTTCCCGCACAACGAAGTCCGTCAACGACCTCGCCATGGCCATCGGAGGGCCGTGCGACGACGCCAACGGCAACGGCGTCCCCGACGTCGCCGACCAGATCATCGACTACATCTCGGAGGCCCAGAAGAGCCTGTGCAACGACGCCCCGCAGCAGCAGTAGCCGGCCGCATCGGTACAATTGAGGGAGCCCATGTCGGCGCGCCCGAAAGGGCGCGCCGACGCTTCGACGCCGATCCGCGCCCAACCCGCACGCGCCCGGATCGCCGGGTGAGGTCCACATGCTCCCATCCAGCCAAGAACGCCCCGCGCCGGCCGACGCTCGATGGCGGCGACGCCGCGGGGCACCCTCGAGTCGGGGCCGCCTCCTCGCGGCGGCGCCGCTTGTCTGCGCCGCGCTGCTGCTCGGCGGCTGCGCCTGCGACCGCTGCGAGACGGGGACGCTCCTCGTCGCCGGCGACGCTGCGGTGCTGGAAACGAACCGGCGCGTCAAGTCGCTCACCGGCCGCGCGTAGGCGCTGCACGAGTTCGCCGAGACCATCGCGGCCCGGCGCGCCTCGCCCGCCGATGCGGCCTGGGACGACCTCGCCCAGCGCATCCGGACCTTCCTCTACGGCGCCGTCCTCGTCTGGAGCAACGCGTGGGACGAGGTCCTCGCGGGCAAGGCCTCGGTGCGAGTGCCCGGCGAGGCGTCGCCGGTCGCCGGCGTCGAGGACTTCGCCCGCGTGTTCGA
>CALAFV010000619.1 GCA_937891445.1 uncultured Phycisphaerales bacterium
GGGCAAGCCGGTGATCGTCGGGCCGCACGTGGGGAACTTTCTCTCGGTGGTCAAGGCGTTCGATGATGCGGGCGGGATTGTGCGCACGACGCGCGCCGGTCTGGCGGGGGAACTGGCGGCGCTGCTGGCCGACCGGCCGCGGCGCGACGCGCTGGCTGCTCGTGCGCGGGAGTGCATCGCGGCGCAGCAGGGCGCGACGGCGCGGCACGCGCAGATTCTTCTGGATCTTGCCGCCGCGCGCGTGTCGCCTTCGGCGTGAGGCCGCTTTGGGCTGTCCGGGTTCGTACCATTCGCGCAGGAGGTTCGCCCATGCGCGTCAAGGACATCATGTCGTCCCCGCCCATCACGGTTACGGAGGAGACGCTCCTGCCGGAGGTCGCTCGCATCATGCAGGAGCGGAACATCGGCGCCGTGATCGTCGTGGATCAAAGCGGCCGCATGGCCGGGCTGATCACGGAGACGGACTTCGCGACTGTGGCGAGCAGCATTCCGTTTTCGCTCCGCCGCGCTGCGGTGATCTTCGGGGCCAAGGCGCCGTCGGCGCAGGAACTGGAGGCGATCTACGCCGAGGCCCGCAAACTTGCCGCCGCGGACGTGATGTCGCGCGACGTCGTCACCGCCACCGAGAACGAGCCGGTCGGCAATGTCATCCGGCGGATGCTCGACCGCGATCTCAAGCACGTGCCGGTCGTCCGGGACGGCGTTCCGGTCGGCATGCTGGCAAGGCACGACGTCGTGAAACTCGCGATGGATCGCCTGGTGAACCCAGCGCCGGCGCGGTGAGAATTGTCGTGCCTTGGCGGCGTCCGTGAGCCGCCGGAGGGGCAGACGGGGCGGTCTGGTGCAGGAGGCCAGACCCCCATGATCTCGATCAACAATGCCGTGCCCGCCGCCGCGGGGCTCGAAGCCGCGCGGCGGGTTGTTGTTTTCATCCTCCTTGTTGCGGCGCTCCTCGGGGCGCCCCGTGACGCGGCTGGCCAGCCGTGTCCGGGGGGGTGGCTGCCGGGGGAGGGATTGCCGGGCGTGGACGGGCAGGTGCGGGCGGCGCTCCGGCTGGCCAATGGCGACGTGATCGTCGGCGGGCAGTTCGTCTTCGCCGGGAGTGTGCGGGCGAACAACATCGCGCGTTACCGTCCTTCCACAGGAGAGTGGTTCGCGCTCGGGCCGGGGGTCAACGGGGCCGTCCTGGCCCTGGCCCAGTTGCCCAGCGGCGACGTCGTCGCCGGCGGGTTTTTCACTCATGCCGGCAAGATTGAGACGCCGCGGATTGCGCGATGGAATGGGAGCGAGTGGTTCGCTCTCGGCACGGGGTTGAACAGCGGTGTGCGCGCGCTGGCGGTGCTGCCCAACGGGCACCTGGTGGCGGGCGGGGACTTCACCGCGACCTCGGGCGGGACGGGGCTCGGGCGCATCGGGAAGTGGAACGGCGTGGCCTGGTCGCCGCTCGGGACCATCGTCACGGGATCCTTCAACGGGGAGGTGCATGCGCTGGCGGTGCTGCCCAACGGCGATCTGATCGCCGGCGGCGCGTTCACCTCCGTGGGGGAACTCCCTGCGGCCCGCGTGGCGCGGTGGGACGGCTCGGCGTGGTCGGGGCTGGGGGCGGGGATCGGCGGAACGGCGGCCGGGATCACGGTGTACGGCCTCGCGCCGGCGCCGGGCGGCGGCTTCATCGCGGGCGGAACGTTCGCGACCGCCGGCGGCGCTCCCGCCGCGAACATCGCGAGGTGGAACGGGTCCGCGTGGTCGGCAGTCGGGGGCGGCATCAGTGGGGCCGTGCAGGATGTTCTGGTTCAGCCCAACGGGGACATCCTGGCCACGGGCGCGTTCACCATGGGTGAGAGCCGGGGCGTCGCGCGGTGGAACGGGTCCACGTGGTCGGGGTTGAGCACGGGGATCAACGGGGCGGCGTTCGCGGTCGTGCCGCTCGGTGGCGGCGACGTATTTGTCGCGGGTGAGTTCACGCAGGCGGGGAACGTCGCGACGTCCCGCGTCGCCAGGTGGAACGACGCCAGCGGCACGTGGATGGCTCTCGGCAACGGGCTCAACGGAACGGTGTACGCGATGACCCGGCTTCCCAACGGCGAACTGGTGGTGGGCGGGTCCTTCGTGGGCGTTGCGCCGCACGGGGCGAGTTACATTGCGCGCCGCGTCGGGAACCAGTGGCTGCCCCTGGGACCGGCGGAGACCGCCGGGCTTGATGGCGCGGTGCTGGATCTGGAGGTTCTGCCCAACGGCGACCTGCTCGCGGCCGGCTGGTTCCGCTACGCGGGGGGCGTGCCGGTGGGGGGGATCGCGCGGTGGAACGGCAGCACGTGGACCGGGCTGGGGAGCGGCGTGCCCGGGGTCGCGGACGTGCGCGCCGTGGCGGTGCTCGGCAACGGCGACATCGTCGCCGGCGGGCGGTTCAGCAGCATCGGCGGCGTCAGCGCGGCGAACATCGCGCGGTGGAACGGCAGCACGTGGGCGCCCATCGGCGCCGGCGTGAACGACGTTGTGCTCGACATCGTGCCCGTCGGCCCGACGGCCATGTACGTCGCCGGGCACTTCAGCGCGGCCGGGGGCATGAACGCCCGCGGCGTGGCGCTGTGGACGGGCTCGACGTGGGTCCCGCTGGTAACGAGCCTGGTGGGATGGGTCAACGACATCACGCTGCTGCCCGGGGGCGACCTCGTCGCCGCGGGTGGCGACTTCAGCAGCGCCGGCGAGTACGCCTCCGCCTACTTCGCGCAGTGGGTGCCCGGCTGCCCGCCGGACTGGAACTGCAACGGCGCGCTCAACTCGGCCGACATCGCCGCGTTCCTCACGGCGTGGCTGGGGTCGATCAACGCCGGCACGGCGGAGGCGGACTTCGACGGCAACGGCGTGGTGAACTCGACCGACATCTCGGCGTTTCTGGCCGCGTGGCTGGAAGCGCTGCAGGATGGGTGCTGAGGGACGCGGCTTATCGCAGTTGCTCCAGCAGGTCCTTCACCGCCGCCTCCAGTTGCGCATCGCGCCCGGCGATCTCGTCGGCCGGGGTCTGCGGGACGGGGACGTCGGGCTGGGCGCCGTTGTTCTCCATGTCGGTTCCGTCGGGGAGGTACCAGCCGCGGAACGGGAGGCGGACGGTCGTCCCGTCAAGGAGCGTGAAGCCACCGGTCGAGATCACGCCGCCGTAGGTCTGCTGGCCGACCAGCGTGCCTCGCTTCAGCGTCTTGAAGGCGTGCGAGATGATCTCCGCGTTGGAGAAGCTCTTCTCATTGCAGAGCATGTTGATCGGAAGCGTGTACCGCTGGATGAAGAGGCGATCCTGCGGATAACCCGAGCGCATCTCGGGGTCGGCGCCGCGCGGGACGGTGTAGGCGTGCGGCTGGACCATGATGGACGCGAGCAGGAGATCCGCCGTGCTGCCGCCACCATTGTTGCGGACGTCGATGATGAGTCCGTCGCGTCCGTGTGCCGCCGCGTAAAGGTCGCGCTCGAACTCGTCGAGGGACGACTGGTTCATGGCGCGGATGTGGATGTAGCCGATGCGACCGTCGCTCAGTTCGGCCACGCGCCGCCGCGCTTCTTCCTGGTAGGCGTCGTAGGCGAGCGAACGGATCCGTTCAAAGGAGACCGGTGTCACGAGCACCGTGAAGGTCGCCTCGCGCGCCGCGATCGCATCATCGGCGCCGGCCGCGCCGGCATTGGCCGCAGCGCCCGCCCCCGCATCGGCATCCGCCCCGTCCGGGCTGGCGCCGATGCCGGTCTCGAAGTCCTCCGCCCCGATACCGCGGCCATCGCCCTGGTCACCCGCGGCGCCGTTGATCTGCCGGCGCACGGTGATCGCCGTCTCCTGGCCGACGCGGCCGCGAAGGCGCGTCTCAACCGTGTCGGTCTTCGTGAAGGGTTCGAACTCGATGGCGGTGATGACATCACCCACCTGGAGCGGCGGCGTCGACAACGCCGCGGGCGACTCGGGAAGGATTGCCGTCACGCGGAACTCGATCGCGTCGCCGATGTCGATGCGTTCCACCGTCGCGCCGAGACGGCCCAGCGACTGACGGATCGGCGAAGGCGTCTCCGGCGCCCGGACGCCGAGATGCGACGCGTTGAGCTCGCCGAGGAAACGGTTCGCGACGAAGTTGAACTCCTCCGGCGTCGAGGCGTTCTCCGCCAGAACAAGATACTGATCGGTCAGCGCCGGCCAGTCGAGATCCTTCATGGTCGGGTGGTAGAAGAGCTCGCCGAGCACGCGCGCCAGCTCTCGGAACTTTCGCGCCGAGAGCTCCTGGCGATCGATGCGAACGGTCGCGTTGATGTCGATCGTCTTTGACTCTCCACCCTCGGGACGGAGCGTGGTGGCGCGGCCGTTCGCGACCGTTACGATGCGGTCGCCAGTGAGCGTCACCTGCTGCAGATCGCCCGAGCCGATGCGCTTCTGTTCCGTGCCGTCCCACTTCACCGAGTAAAGCCCCGGCTCGTTGTCGACCGCGGAGAAGATGAAACGGTCGCCACCCGGCGTGATCTCCACCGAGGATTCGTTGCCGCGATTCCGGGTGATGCGACGAACGCGCTTCCACGCATCGTCGAGATCAAGCTTCGCCGGCATCTTCGACTCGGTCGTCGACGCGCCCTCGTCACCGGAGTCGCCGTTTCGCCCGGCGCCGTCGCCGGACGCGTCACCATCACCGCCATCACCGCCACCACGCCGACCGCCGCGCCCGGGTCGCTCCCTCCCGGCACCGGGCTCGTCGGACTCGGCTGTCTCGGGCGCACCGATCGGCTTCAGCGGCTTCCGCTTCTTGGCGGCAGCCACCGCGTCCTTGAAGTAGCGCTCCAGTTCCAGCGGGGTCTTCGCCTCCAGGGACTTGTCGAG
>CALAFV010000620.1 GCA_937891445.1 uncultured Phycisphaerales bacterium
TCATCGACGCCGAACAGGTCACCTGGATCAAGATCGGGTAACCGGGAGGCACGCCTCCCACCAGCGCCTGGCGCCCGGTGCCTCGTCCCCGGTGCCTCACACAACCCAACACACCGAACCACAGCAAAAAGTCCTGTACAAAGGAACGCCCAATGGCCGCAAAGCAGATCGCCTTCGACACCGACGCCCGTGAGCGGATCCTCCGCGGCGTCAACAAACTCGCCGCCGCCGTCAAGGTCACCCTCGGCCCCTCCGGCCGCGTGGTCGTCCTCGAGAAGTCCTTCGGCGCCCCCACCGTCACCAAGGACGGCGTGACCGTCGCCAAGGAGATCGAACTCGACGACCCCTACGAGAACCTCGGCGCCCAGATGGTCAAGGAGGTCGCCTCCAAGGCCTCCAAGGACGCCGGCGACGGCACCACCACCGCCACCATCTACGCCGAGGCCATCTTCCAGGAGGGCCTCAAGAACATCACCGCCGGCGCCAACCCCAACCAGGTCAAGCGCGGCATCGACATGGCCGTCCAGGCCGTCGTGGACGAACTCAAGGCCATGTCCAAGCCCGTCTCCTCCTCCAAGGAGATCGCCCAGGTCGGCACCTCCTCCGCCAACCATGACGAGAAGATCGGCAAGATCATCGCCGAGGCCATGGACAAGGTCGGCAAGGACGGCGTGATCACCGTCGAGGAGGGCAAGAGCCTCGAGACCGAGATCGAACTCGTCGAGGGCATGCAGTTCGACAAGGGCTACCTCTCCCCGCACTTCGTCACCAACCCCGCCACGATGGAGTGCACCCTCGAGAAGCCCTACATCCTCATCTACGAGAAGAAGATCACCAGCGCCAAGGACATGCTCCCCCTCCTGGGCAAGATCGCCGAGCAGGGCGCCAGCCTCCTCATCATCGCCGAGGACATCGAGGGTGAGGCCCTCGCCACGCTCGTCGTCAACAAACTCCGCGGCGTCCTGAAGGTCTGCGCCGTCAAGGCCCCCGGCTTCGGCGACCGCCGCAAGGCCATGCTCGAGGACATCGCCGTCCTCACCGGCGGCCGCGCCATCATGGAGGAACTCGGCGTCACCCTCGAGAACGTGGACATCTCCGACCTCGGCCGCGCCAAGAAGGTGACCATCGACAAGGACAACACCACCATCGTCGAGGGCGCCGGCTCCCAGGACGACATCAAGGGCCGCATCGAGCAGATCCGCCACCAGATCGAGACCACCACCAGCGACTACGACCGCGAGAAACTCGAAGAGCGCCTCGCCAAACTCGCCGGCGGCGTCGCCCAGATCAACGTCGGCGCGGCGACCGAAGTCGAGATGAAGGAGAAGAAGGCCCGCGTCGAGGACGCCCTGCACGCCTGCCGCGCGGCCGTCGAGGAAGGCATCCTCCCCGGCGGCGGCGTCGCGGTCCTCCGCGCCCGCCAGGCCCTCGACAAACTCCGCAAGAAGGCCGACGGCGACGTCCGCGTCGGCATCGACATCGTCCACCGCGCCCTGGCCCACCCGATCAAGCAGATCGCGGCCAACGCCGGCCTCGACGGCTCCGTCGTCGCCGAGAAGGTCATCGCCGGCGCCAACGGCCAGACCAACTACGGCTTCAACGCCCTCACCCACGAGTACGGCGACCTGGTCGAAATGGGCGTCATCGTCCCCACGAAAGTGGAGCGCATCGCCCTCCAGAACGCCGCCAGCATCGCCGGCCTCCTCCTCACCACCGACGCCGCCATCGTCGAGATCAAGGAGAAGAAGAAGGCCGCCGCCCCCGCCGGCGCCGGCATGGACGACATGGACTACTGATCCCTTACACCCTCAACCACACACGCACGAGGGCCCCGGTCTCCAGACCGGGGCCCTTCTTCTTGGCAGACTCCCGAACACCAGCCATAAGTCCCATCAGTCCCACCTCCCTCCCTTCGCCCCCCCCGGCCCATCAACAACCCAATCAAAACCCACCCAAACCCCTTGACACCGGACCACCCATCAGTATCTTGTCCGGCATGTCACACCCGCACAAAAACCGAGAACAGACTCCCCAATCCGCCCCTCCCCCCCTCTCCAAGGCCGACCGCCAGCGCCTCCGCCTCTACTTCGACGACTGCCACGAGGACCCCACCGCCCTGGCGAGAGCCTGCGGCATGGACGAACTCGACGTCCTCGACTGGCTCGACTCCCCGCCCATCCGCCGCTACCTGAAACTCAAGGACGAGTTCCGCCGCCGCGCTGAGGCCGCCGCCGCCCGCCGCGCTCGCAAACAGGCCCTCCCCCACCGCGCCCTGGCCCTCATCCACCTCCGCCAGTCCCTCCAGCGCGCCGCGGCGGACAACCGCTCCCAGACCTCCCTCCGCCTGGCCGCCCAGGCCTACCTCCGCGCCTTGGCCGCCGCCGACCCCGACGCGCTCCTCCTGGCCACCCGTCCCGACCTTCCCGCCTTCCTCGC
>CALAFV010000621.1 GCA_937891445.1 uncultured Phycisphaerales bacterium
TGCCCGCGGATCGCGGTGGTCTCGTCGCAGCTGTAGCGCTTGCGCGGCTCGATGTCGCAGATGGCGGCGTCCTCGACGGTCTCGGCGACGATGAGGCGCTCACCGGCCATCCAGGCGCGCTGGAGCCAGCGGTAGTAGACCTGCTCGTGGGTCTGGGTGTCGTACGTCGGCCACCCGGTGAACGTCGGCCAGCCGCGCGTGTCGTGCGTGCCGAACGGGACACCGTCGCGCAGCAGGTTGCCCGTCGCGTCCAGTCCGCCGTCGGCGCCGTAGACGACGACGTCCACGCCGGCTTCGCGAAGAATCGCGGCGTCGGTCCAGTAGGGAACGCCGACTCGCTCGGGCTCGGCGCCCACGACCGTACGGGCGGCGCTGGCGACGGCGCTCGCGACGGGGCTGTCCTCCACGGCCTCGAAGGGGCCGCGGGTGAGGACCTCCTCGACGGTGGCGTTGAACTTGCCGTGCTCGAGCGTCTCGTCCTCGCGCCGCAGCGCTTCGGCGATGCGGTGGAAGTCGGCCAGGATGGCCTCGCGCTGCTCGCCGGGGATCGTGCGGCGCTCAATCTGGAGCGTGCAGGACGGGGAGTAGATGCTGGGGCCCTGTCCGCCGCTGAGCAGCGGGGCGTGGAGCGACGGCGGGCCGGCGAGTTTGTGCGGCCGGCGGGCGCGGAGGTCGCGCTCGAGGTCGGCGAGTTTGGCGAGGTACCGGCCCATCATCATGTTGGCGTCGATGCCCAGGTCGAAGCGCGAGCCGTGGCAGGCGAAGCCGTGGGTCGTGACGCGGATCCAGGAAAAGCCGCGGTGGGCGAGAGCGAGCCGGCCGCCGGTGGGCTCGGTGACGATCGCGCCGTCCACCTTCACGCGCTTGACGACGTCGTCGGTGCCGAGGGAGGCGTCTTCCTCGTCGCAGACCAGCGCGAGGACCACGTCGCCGCGGAGGCGCATGCGGGAGTCGATGAGTTTCTTGACGGCGGCGATGCTGGCGGCGACGCCGGCCTTCATGTCGTACGAGCCGCGGCCGTAGAGGCGGCCGTTCTCGATGCGGGCCGAGAGCGGGTCCTTCATGCCGCCGAAGCCGACGGTGTCCACGTGGCCGTTGAGCATCAGGCTGCGGCCGCCGCCGGAGCCCTTGAGCGTCGCGACGACGCTGGTCCGTCCGGGTTTGGCTTCGTAGACCTGCGTGGAGAGGCCCATGCGGCGCAGCAGGCCGGCGAGGTAGGCGCAGATCGCGCCCTCGCCCCCGGGCCCATTGCCGCGGGAGGCGAAGACCGGGTTGACGGAGTTGATACGGACCAGTTCGCGGAGGAGGTTGACGACGTAGCCGCCGGTCGCTGCCGCCGCCCCCATCCCCCCCATTGCCCCGGGATCGGTGTGGGGAAGCGTCATGGGGCAAGGCTACGCGCGGGAGTCAGGACCGAGACGGGCCGCGGCCGCAGGCGGGCCATAACCGCAGCGATCGCGCGGCGGACCGGCGACGACGGGATCGGACGGCCGCACTCCGGACAGCGGTCCTTCAGGCCGCGGACATCGTAGTTGCACGAGGCGCAGCGGCCGGCGCGAATGCGCCGATCGCGGCGCCAGCCCCGGAAGGTGATGCCGGCGATCACCGAGGGAACGGGGATCAGCAGCCATGCCGGGACCACCACGCTCAAGCCGACAATCTGCTTCAGCGGGGGCATGCCTCCCGGCGCGGGCGGCGGGCCCGTCTGGACCATCACGCTGTTCGCGGGCTCGAACTCCGGCTTCCAGATGATGGCTCGCCCGCTCCAGCCGCCGACACGCAGACCGCCACCGTGCGAGAACAGGTCGCCGGGCTCACCCCACCAGAGCATCGCACATCCCTGGATGAGGCTCAGACGGACCGCGCCGCTGGGACTGGTCCAAAGAAAACTCCAAAGACTCGCGGCGCTGAGCACGACGGCGAGGATGGTCAGGGCGGCGGCGATGGGGAAGACATGGCGGCTCATGCACGCCGTTCTAACAAGACTGGGGATCGGCCGCAAGCCATGGGCGTACAGAGAAGCCCGCGCGTGCCTGTGGTCACCGGCTGACAACACGGCCGGTGCGAGGCTGAAAACGGCGCTCACGCGCGTTCGCGGACCGTCCGGGAGCGAGCCCCCCGCGACACCATCGCGAGGGTGCGACGGCCGTGCGAGCGCCGGCTCACCGCGTGTTCATGCTGGCGCTCGCGCCGGTCGTTGACCGGGGCGCTCCGTGGCCGCTAGGACTCAGTGGGTCCTGCGCGAGGAGCGCGGGGGCTGGGGGGGGGTG
>CALAFV010000622.1 GCA_937891445.1 uncultured Phycisphaerales bacterium
GGACCTTCGCGACTACGTGGTCCGCGAGGTCGAGAAGCGCTTCGGGCTCTTCCCCCGTGACCACGTCAAGGAGAAGGCGATCTTCTCGTCCTTCATGGGTCGCTACCCCCAGGCCGTCGAGATCGCCCGGTACCTCTTCGACGTGTGCGACGGCTACTGGATGGGCGCTCCGGTGAGCGTCTTCCGCTTCACGAAGGGCTCCGACCCCTACTGCGCCGACAAGATCGTCGCTCGCCTCGCCGAGCAGTAGCACGACCCGCCCGCCAGCGGACGACCTAGGGAGAACCATGACCAACCTGCATGAGCCCGACCTTCCGTCCGGGATCAAGATCCTCGACAACGAGACCTCGGCCCGACTCAAGCAGCGCTACCCGAACCTGCCCGCGAGCCCCGAGCGCGGGTGCGTCACCTGCGGAGGCAAGAAGACCTACCGCTGGTACGCGCCCAACTCGCGCTCGGAGGTCGTGACCTACGACTGCAACTGCGTGGACCAGTGGGTGCTGCACCGCTACCTGCTCGCCTCGGGCGTCGGCGTCAACTACGGGCGGCTCGGCTGGCTCGACCTGCACGACCCCGACCAGGCGGCGCTCCGGTTCGTCAGCGACTACGTCTCCAACGCCCAGGCCTACTTCGCGGCTGGGGTCGGCGTCATCCTCTCGGGCACCTACGGCACCGGCAAGACGCTGATCTCCACTCTGCTCCTGCGGGCCCTGCTCGCCCAGGGGCACGACGGGTACTTCACCACCTTCTCGGAGATGATCGACACCTACACTGGCGGCTGGAACGACCGCGAGGAGAAGGTCTGGTTCCACAAGCGCGTGAAGAACGCCGGGGTGCTCGTGCTCGACGACGTCGGCCGCGAGTGGCAGGGGCGCAAGTCCTCCGGCCTGCCCGAGGCCACCTTCGACGAGGTGCTGCGCCACCGGGTGGCCGCCTCGACGCCGACGATCATCACGACCAACCTCGACGAAGAGGGGATGACCCTCGGCTACGGCAAGGCCGTCAAGAGCCTGCTCGGTGAGCGCTCACGCACGCTGCGCATCGAGGGCGAGGACTTCCGGCCGCAGTCGCGCCTACGCCTCGACCAGGAGATCTCCCAGGGCCTGACCCGCCCCCTGGTGCTGGCATGAGCCGCCTCGGGCTCCAAGCCCTGATCTCGTCCCTGGTGGACCTCGACTCGCTGGAGGTGCTCGCGCGCGAGGGGCTCGCCCCCGAGTGCATCCCCGACGACGGCCTGCGCGGGGTCGTGGACTACGCCCTGGACTACTACAAGCGCTCGGGGCGGGCGAAGGCCCCCACGGTCGACGTCATGCGCGAGCGCTTCGGGGACCTGCTCGACGACCGCGAGGTCGGCTTCGACGCCGAGGAGTCGATCGAGTGGGCCATCGACGACCTGCGCGGCACCTACGTGCACCGCCAGGCCGCCGACTTCAACAAGCGCTTCGCTGTCGCCATGTCCGAGGCCTCCGTCGAGGAGCGCGTGCAGGTCGTCGCCGACGCCGCCTCCGAGATCGTCTCTCTCGCCCAGGCGATGGAGGCCAAGGACGTCGCCGTCGACGCGCGCGAGGCGCTCTCCCAGGTCTACCTCGACTACGAGGAGCGCAAGGCTCGCGGCGACCACATCGAGGGCATGACCTTCGGCACCGGCATGGAGAGGATCGACGCGCATACCCTGGGCATCCGGCCCGGGGAGATCGCCGTCGTCGCCGCGACCCCGAAGACCGGCAAGGCCCTCGCGCTGGACACCCCGATCCTGACCACCGATGGCTGGACGACGATGGGCGAGGTCCAGGTCGGGCAGCACGTCTACGGCCAGGACGGCCAGCCGACCCGGGTCGTGGCCGCGACGGAGGTCATGACCGGCCGCAGGTGCTTCCGGGTCACCACCCGAAGTGGGCACACGCTCGTGGCCGACGCCGAGCACCTGTGGCTGGTGCACCAGCGTTCGCACACCCAGGTCATCACCACGGAGCAGTTGGCCGAGGGTCGCCACGGACGTCGATGGCTCCTTCCGACCTGCGGCGCGCTGGAGATGCCTCCGCGAGACCTGCCCATCGACCCATGGGTGCTTGGGTTCTGGCTGGCGAACGGCACGTCAGTGAACGGCATGGTCCACTTCAACACGGCTGACGAAGACGACCTACGAGATCGCCTCGTAGGCGCGGGGTACAGCACGGGGAAGTTGGCGACCAAGAACGAGGCTGGCGGAGGGTTCACCGTGCTCGGCCTCAAGCCTCAACTCCGAGAAGCCGGGCTCATCGCGGACAAGGTCATCCCTCAGGACTACCTCATCGCCTCGCGCGAGCAGCGCCTCGCCCTGCTGTCAGGGCTGTGTGACGCAGACGGGTTCGCCACGACTCAGCCCAACGGGGCGGGGAGCCTGGAGTTCACCTCGACCAGCCGAGACCTGGCGGAGGGCGCGCTCTTCCTCGCTCGCTCCCTGGGCATCAAGGCGATGATTCGGGAGGGGCGAGCCACGCTCGATGGCAGGGACAGGGGGGGCAAGTTCCGGATCGTCATGGCGGTCTCGCGACAGAACGCCCCCCTGACCTTCTCGCGCAGGCTCGCGGCGCTACCCTCGCGATCCCCGTCCCAGCGATCCATGCGAGACGCTGTCGTCGAGGTCGTGGGGGTTGAGTCGGTCCCAGTGCGGTGCATCCAGGTGGAGCGCGAGGACGGGACGTTCCTCGCGGGGCGTGACCTCACGGTGACCCACAACTCCTTTCTCGCCTGTCGCACGGCGCTCAACGCCTGGAACCGAGGCCGGGTCGCGGTGCTCTACACGCTGGAGAACTCGATCGAGATGACCCTCAACCGGATCGCCTGCATGGCGACCGGGGTGGACCCCCACGCATGGGAGAAGGGCGAGTGCACCGACGGCGAGGTCGAGCGCGTGCTGCGCTGGATCGCCGAGATGCAGGACCACGAGGTGCCCTTGCACATCGTGCAGCCGGTCGAGGGCCGCCGGACTCCCGAGGCGATCGTCATGGACTCGCGGATGCGCGGGGCCGAGGACGTCATCGTGGACCAGTTGACCTGGGTGGACCATCCCGACCCGAAGAACAAGGCTCGCCACGAGGTAGTGCGCGACCTGCTGCGCTCGTTCCGCAACATGGTCACTGACCACCGCCACAAGGTGCCCCTCATGCTGATCCACCAGATCAACCGTGAGGGCGAGAAGGCCGCCGACAAGGACGGTTTCCTGCGCATGTGGCACCTGGCCGAGTCCTCCGAGGTCGAGCGCGCCGCCGACTGGGTGTTCGGCCTCTACCAGTCCCGCGACGAGCGCGCCGCGCTCGCCATGAAGTTCCAGACCCTCGCCTCGCGCCGAGCCGACCTCAAGCACTTCCTGCTGACGTGGCGGATCTGGCAGGGCGTGGTCACCGTCAGGCAGGAGATCGACCTCAATGAGTGAGCCCAAGATCGCGGTGCGCCCTCGGGGTGCCTACTCTCGCTTCGACTGGGCCGACGCGGCCCCCGTGCGCGAGCACGTGCAGAGCCTCGTCGACCTCGGCTACAGCAAGAGGGCGATCGCACAGACCTCCGGGGTGCCCTACTCGACGATCCTGGCTCTGCTCAAGGGGTACAACGGGTCGCCGCGCACGAAGGTCATGATCGAGAACGCCGAGGCGCTGCTCAGGACGAACCCGCTCAACCTCCCCCCGCTGCGCGAGCCTGCCCCGCCGAAGCCGCCGCGCGTGGTCAAGCATCGCCCGAAGACGCGCTATGAGACCTTCCTCAAGGTCGACTACGAGCGCTCCGCCAGGGAGGTTGCCGAGATCCTCGGCGTGACCGTGCGCGCGGTGCGCTACTACCGCCGCCGACGCCGCGAGGAGCAGTCCCGTGCCTAAGTTCCGCAGCCGACTCGACGTGCGCCCCTTCGAGGCCT
>CALAFV010000623.1 GCA_937891445.1 uncultured Phycisphaerales bacterium
CCTCGCCGCGAGCGTCCCCGGGAGGGCGACGGCGAAGGCGACGGGGATCAGCAGCAGGACGAGCGGGACCATGTGGCGGGAGTCTACCGGCCGGGCGGCGGGGTGGGCTCGTCGGCGTCGCCGTTCTCATCGAACTCGGCCGGCGTGGTGTCGGCCCGTTTGCGGCCGAACTTGTCGGCGACGAGCCATGGGAGGTAGATGAGCAGGAACGCGGCGACCACGAGGCCGGCGAGGGGAATGAGGCGCCACGGCCAGGGGCCCAGGACCTGCATGAGGGTCGCCGGGAGCGTCGGGTCGTCGGGGCCGAGATAGCCGAAGTTCGCGCCGTCGATGAGCAGGTTGAGCGGGATGACGATCGCGGCGTACAGGACGGTCATGCCGAGGCCGACGGCGATGTCGCGCCCGTAGGGGCGGTAGCCGCGGACGGCGACGATGTAGACGGCCGCGCCGACGATGAACGTGTGGCTCTCCCAGAAGAGCCAGAAGCGTGTGAGCGCCGGGCCGTCGCGCACGATCGGCGTGAAGAAGGCCTGCGTGGAGAGGGCGAAGGCCCAGAAGTAGAGGGTGGTGTTGAGGAATCGCTTGCCGGTGAGCAGCGCGAGGCCGGCGACGACGCCGGCGAGGTCGCACAGTTGCAGCGGGATGAGGCGCTCGATGCCGTAGCGCGGGGGGATATTCCACCAGAGTTGGTAGACGAACCAGTGCATGAGGCCGATCGCGCCGAGGAGTTGGCCGGGGCCGTCCACGACGCCGCGGGCGAGTTGATTGCGCCGGCGGTGGCGGCGGCCGACAAGGACGACGGCGGTGATGGCCGCGGCGCAGCAGGCGACGGTGATGAAGTGAGCGGTGGAGAACTGCTTGAAATGGGCGCCCCAGGCGATGTCGGGCAGGGGAGGGGCGTCGGTCACCGCGCCGGCGGTGGGCGCGGCGGGTTGGGCCGGGGGTGGAGCGGGGGAGGGCGCGGTCATGCCGAGGCCTTGGATCGGTCAGATGATCGGCCGGAGGCGTGCTCGTGCCTGAGTTGGCCGCAGGCGGCGGCGATGTCGCGGCCGCGGGAGCGGCGGATGTGGGTGTTGACGCCGCGGGCGCGGAGAATCGCCTGGAAGGCGAGAACGTCGTCGCGGCGGGGGCGCTTGAAGTCGCGGCCGTCAATGCCCAGGCCGGGGACCTCGTTGTAGCGGATCAGGTTGACGTTGGCCCGGAGCGTGCGGGCGACGCGGGAGAGTTGGTCTGCGTGCTCGGGGCGGTCGTTCACGCCGCGGAGGAGCGTGTACTCGAGCGTCACCTCGCGGCCGGTCTTGTCGAACCACTTCTGGCAGGCGGCGAGGAGGTCGGCGATCGTCGTGTACTCGGCCCAGGGGATGAGTCTGCGGCGGAGTTCATCGTTGGGGGCGTGGAGCGAGAGCGCGAGCGTGACGGGGACCTCGAGTTCGGCCGCGAGGCGCTCGATGGCCTTGGGGAGGCCGACGGTGGAGATGGTGATCTTGCGGGCGCTGATGCCCATGCCCCACGGCGCGGAGAGCGTGCGCACGGCGTGGGCCACGGCCTTGAAGTTGGCGAGCGGCTCGCCCATGCCCATGAAGACGACGTTGGTGATCCGCTCGACGCCCGGGAGGTGCTGGAGGCGCCAGACCTGCTCGATGATGCGGCCCGCGGAGAGGTTGCCCGCCAGGCCGCCCATGCCCGAGGCGCAGAAGCGGCAGCCGACGGGGCAGCCCACCTGCGACGAGATGCAGGCGGTCTTGCGCGTGATCACGCCGGCTTCCTCGTCGAGGGCGGGGATCATCACGCACTCGGTCTGGCGGTCGGGGTCGCCCGGTGTTTCGCCGGGCGATTCGGCTGAGCAGGTGGTGGGGGAGGGGGGGGCGAGGACGGTGAGCGGGCGGGAGGTTGGGGCGAGCGCGGACTCCGCGGAAGTCTCGCTGTAGTCGGTCCACTCGATGAGGAGTTTGCGGGTGCCGTCGGTGGCGGTGCGCTCGGCGACGGTGGCGCCGGAGAGGAAGGTCATGTCGCTCGCGAGCGTCTGGCGGTCGCGGGCGGCGAGGTTGGTCATCTTGGCCGGATCGACGATGCCTTTGCGGTAGACCCACTCGAGGATCTGCGCAGCGCGGAACGGAGGCATCGAGCGCTGGGCGCACCAGGCGCGGAGCGTGTCGGGGGTGAACTCGAAGAGGTGCGAGGCGGGGTGGCGCACGGTACAGATAGGGTAGGGTGCGGATGCGCCGCCGTGCGTTGGGGGGTCAGTTCGACTTGGCCGAGATCGTCAGCGGCACGCTCGGGGTCGCGGCCGCGCCGTACATCTCCTCGGTGATGTCGTAGACGCCCACGCGGATGCGCCGGCCTTCGGGGTCCACGCCCTGCTCGCGCATGAGGCGTTTGAGCGTCGCGGGGAGGCCGAACTCGACGTCCTCGTTGAAGACGTCGCGCTGCTCGATCGTGCCGCCGTAACGCTGCAGGAGCGTGCGGCAGAGGCCGGCGACGAGGTCCTCGGGGGCGGAGGCGCCGGCGGTGATCAGGACGGTCGCGTTCTCCGGGCCGCCCTCCACGCCCGCGAACCACTCGTCCTTCAGTTCGCTCACGTCGTCCAGCAGGTACGCGGGAACGCCGACGTTCGCGGAGATCTCGGTGAGGCGGACGGAGTTGGAGGAGTTCTTGGAGCCGACGACCAGGACCAGGTCGCACTCGGGGGCGATCTGCCGCACGGCGGCCTGGCGGTTGGTCGTCGCGTAGCAGATGTCGCTGCTGGGGGGCTCCTTGAGTTGTGGGAAGGCGCGCTTGAGGGCGTCGATGATGACGCCGGCGTCGTCGGTGCTCAGGGTCGTCTGCGTGAGGTAGGCGATGCGGGAGGGGTCCTTGATCTGCAGGTGGGGGATGTCCTCGGGGCTCTCGACGACCTGGATGGACTCCGGCGCTTCGCCGCGGGTGCCGATGACCTCCTGGTGGTCGGCGTGGCCGACCAGGAGGATGTCGTACCCCTGCTTGGCGTAGCGCTGGGCCTCGGAGTGGACCTTGGTGACCAGTGGGCAGGTGGCGTCCACGGCGGTCAGGTTGCGGTCCCTGGCCTGCTGGCGGACGGCGGGGCTGACGCCGTGGGCGCTGAAGATGACGATGCTCCCCTCCGGGATCTCGTCGATGGACTCGACGAACTTGACGCCGCGGTCGATGAAGCGGCGGACGACGTGCTTGTTGTGCACGATCTCGTGGTAGACGTAGATGGTGCGGCCGGGGAAGAGTTGGAGCACCTGGTCCACGACGTCGATGGCCATGTGGACTCCGGCGCAGAAGCCGCGGGGGTTGGCGAGGATGATCTTCATCGGGACTATGTTATGCCGAGCCCCGCGATTCCCCCCGTGGCCTTCTGAATAAGGCCCCGGCCCGTCGCGGGCCGTTACGATGCCGCCGCGTGACCACGATCCCGCTCAACCCGCGCACGCCCCCGATGCAACTGCTGGACCGGTTCGGACCGGAGCCGCAGGTCGCCGCGCCCGCAGTGTCGCTGGATGAAGCCCTGGCGTACGTGCGAGGGCTGGCCAGCACGCACTATGAGAACTTCTCGGTGCTCTCGTCGCTGGTGCCGCGGGAGTTGCGGGACGACTTCGCGGCGGTGTATGCGTACTGCCGCTGGTCGGACGACCTTGCCGACGAGACCGGGGCGGACGACGCGGCCCGGGCCAGGTCGGAGGCGCTGCTGGCGTGGTGGCGTGGGGAACTGGAGCGGTGCTTCGCGGACCCCGCGGGGTATAGCGAGCAGCCGGGGGCGCACCCGGTGTTCACGGCGCTGGCGCAGACCGTGCGGCGGCATGGCCTTCCGGCAGCACCGTTCCATCACCTGCTGGATGCGTTCGTGCAAGACCAGCGCGTGACGCGGTACCAGACCTGGGATGAACTGCTGGGATATTGCCGCGGGTCGGCGAACCCGGTGGGGCGGATCGTGCTGCACCGGGGGGGATATCCCGACACGCCGGAGAACGCGGAGCGCTACGCGATGAGCGACGCGATCTGCACGGCGCTGCAACTGACGAACTTCTGGCAGGATGTGCGGCGCGACCTGCTCGAGCGCGACCGGGTGTACATGCCGACGTTCGAGACGGGGCTGGCGGCGGAGACGCTGCGGCACTGGGCGGAGCACGGGCGGGATGATCCGGATGCTCGTGTCGGGTTCATCCGCGCGCTGCGGCCGCTGGTGGAGCGGACGTGGGAACTCTTTGATCGGGGCCGGCCCCTGCCGCGAACCCTGGGGCCGACGCTGCGGCCGATCGTGTGGTTGTTCGCGGCAGGGGGACGGTCGGTGCTCCGGAGCGTGGAGCGGGTGGGTTGTGCGACCCTGTGGGAACGCCCTACGCTGGGAACGGCCCGCAAGGGGTTGTTGATTGCGCAGGCGTGGGGCCTGCGGGGGTTGGGAGGGGCGGTCAGCAGCGGAGCACGCGGTTGAGCATCGCCAGCGCCGTCAATGCCTCTGGGGTCCGCGTTGACCCCGCTTCGGGTCCTGCGCAGCCCTTGAGCGGGGTGGACCAGCGCACGCTCGCGGCGTCGTTCATCGAGTGCCGCGGGATCACGCGGGAGCGGGCGAGGAATTTCTACTACGGCCTGCGTCTGACGCCTGAGCCGCGACGGTCGGCGCTGTACGCGATCTACGCGTGGATGCGGGCCGCGGACGACGCGGCCGATGGCGAGGCGGGCGGCGACCTCGCCGAGCAGCGCCGCGCTCTGGCCGCGTTCCGGGAGACGACCGAGCGCGTGCTTCGCGGCGAACTGCCGACCGGCACGGCGGCGGGCTTTTGGCCGGCTTTCGCGGCGACCGTCGCGAGATACGGGATCGACCACGGGATCTTCGAGGATGTCTTCCGCGGGCTTGAGGAGGACATGGACCACCGCGGGTACGCGACAGACGCGGACCTGTCGCGGTACTGCTACCGCGTGGCGTCAACGGTCGGGCTCGCGTGCCTGGCGGTGTGGGGCCTGCGGCCGGGGGTCGATGAGGCGGTAGCACGCGACCTTGCGGTGCGGCGCGGCCAGGCGTTCCAGCGGACGAACATCCTGCGGGACTTCGCACAGGACTACGACAGCCGCCCGCGTCGGGTGTACCTGCCGATGGATGCGTTCGCCCGTCACGGGATTTCGCCCGAGGACCTGCGCGAGTGGCGCAACCCAGAGGCGTGCCGCAGGCTTGTCGCGGAGCAGGCGGCGATCGCGCGGGAGCACTACCGGGCCTCCGCGCCGCTGGATGGGATGATCGATCCCGCGTGCCGGCCGACGCTGTGGGCGATGACGCGGATCTACTCGGGGCTGCTGGCCGTGATCGAGGGCAACCCGGCGCGGATCGTGGCGCGGCGGCGGATCCGGCTGCCATCGACGCGCAAGGCGCTGATCGCCCTGCGGGCGGCGATCGCCGGGCGGCGCGCGAGCGCTGAGGCCGAGGCCGCGAACGCTCGTTCATCCGGGCGCGACGGGTGGTGAGAGGCGTGGGCGCTCCTTCAACCGTGCTGATCGCCGGGGGTGGCATCGCCGGGATCGCGGCGGCGCTGCGGCTGGCCGAGCACGACGTGCGCGTGACACTCGTCGAGACGCGCAAGAAACTCGGCGGGCGGGCGACGTCGTTCACCGACTCGCGCACCGGGCTCGTGCTGGACAACTGCCAGCACGTGATGCTCGGGTGCTGCACGAACTTCGCGGACCTGTTGCGGCGGCTGGGGGCGGCCGACATGATCCGCTGGCACCGCGAGCAGTACTGGGTCGAGGCGGGCGGCCGGGTCAGCACGATCCGGCGCTCGGCCCTGCCGGCGCCGCTCCAGTTCGCGTGGTCGATGCTGCGGGCGCCGCTGTTGACCCTCGCGGAGGCCGCGGCCGTGGGGCGGGCGTGCGCGGCGATCCTGCGGGCGGATCGGCGCGAGTACCAGGACATCACATTCGGCGCGTACCTGCGCGGGCTGCGTCCCCCGCAGAGCGAGCGGCTTATCGCGCGGTTCTGGAGCCCGGTGATCGTCAGCGCGTGCAACATGGATGTGGACCGCGTCGCCGCGTCTGCGGCGCTGCACGTCTTCCAGGAGGGGTTCCTCGCGCACCCGCACGCGGCGGACATCGGCGTACCAGCGGCGCCGCTGGTGCGGCTGTACGACCGCGCCGAAGAGGTGATCCGGGCCGCCGGCGGGCGGATCGAACTGGGCGAGAGCGTCGTGCACCTGGACGCGACAAGCCTGACGACGGGGGAGGGGCGGCGGCTGGAGGCTGAGTGCGTCGTGTGCGCCGTGCCGGTGGAGCGGGTCAATCGCATCGTGGACGAGCACATCCGCGCAACCGACCCTCGCTTCGCTCCGCTGGATGACTTCACGCACAGCCCGATCCTCGGCGTGCACCTGCTCTTCGACCGTCCCGTGCTGACGTTGCCGCACGCGGTTCTCGTGGAGCGGCCGACGCAGTGGGTCTTCCGCAAGGACAATGAGGGACGCGCCGTGCACGCCGTGGTGAGCGCGGCGGACGAGTGGGTGGACCTCCCCGAGGACCAGATCGTGCAGCGCGTCGCGGCCGACATCGCCGCGTGCTTCCCGGATGTCCGACTCGGCGAACCCGGCGGGGCGAGCATCGTTTCGGCCAGGGCGGTGAAGGAGAAGCGGGCGACGTTTGCGCCGATCCCGGGGATCGACCGGTTGCGCCCGGGGCCGCTGCCACCCGGCGCGACCTCCGCGCGGGGGCACGTCGTGCTCGCGGGCGACTACACGGCGACGGGGTGGCCGGCGACGATGGAGGGGGCGGCGCGGTCGGGCTACGCGGCAGCGGCGGCGGTGCTCGGTGTGCCGGCGGAGGAGATGGTGGCGCCGTCGCTGCGGCCGGCGGCGATCCCGCGTGCCTTGGCGGCGTGCTGAGGATGACCCGCGCGCGTTAGAGGCGCACTCGCTTCAGTAGCAGCGAGTTGGCGACGACGCTCACGGAACTGAGGCTCATCGCCGCCGCCGCGAGCATCGGGCTCAGCAGGCCCAGCGCGGCGACGGGGATCAGCGCCGCGTTGTAGGCGAAAGCCCAGAACAGGCCGAGGTGGATGCGGCGCATCGTGGCGCGGCTGAGCCGCACGGCTCGCGGCAGCAGGCGCAGGTCGCCGCCGACGAGCACCACATGCCCGGCTTCCATCGCGATGTCCGTGCCGCCGTGGCCGTCGCCCGCAGCGCCGATGGCGAAGCCGATGTCGGCCGCGGCTAGTGCGGGGGCGTCGTTGACGCCGTCGCCGACCATCGCCACGCCGCCGGTGCCCTTGCCGCTTTGGCCGCCGACCTGCATGCGACGGACGACCTCTTCCTTGTCCGCGGGGCGTACTTCGGCGATCACCTCGCCGATGCCGACCCGCTGCGCGATCGCCTCGGCGGTGGAGCGGCTGTCGCCGGTGACCATGACGACGCGCAGGCCCATGGTCTGGAGGTCCGCGACGGCCTCGGCCGCGCTGGGCTTCACGGTGTCCGCGATGCCGATGAGGCCGACGGGCCGACCGTCGAGGCCGACGGCGACGACGGTCTGGCCGGCGGCTCGCATCTCGTTGACGCGCTCCATGACCATCGCATCCACGCCGAGGTCTTCGGGCCGCCCGACGCGCACTTCGCGTCCGCCGACCGTTGCGCGGACGCCGCCGCCCGCGATGTTCTGGAACGACGCCGGGCGTTCGATCTGCATGCCGTCGGCCTGCGCCCGGGCGACGATCGCGCGGGCGAGCGGGTGCTCGCTGGGCGCCTCGGCGCACGCGGCAAGGCGGAGGATCTCCTTGAGGTCGCGCACGCCGCCGCCGGGCGCGGCCTCGACCTCGACGACCTCGGGCGTGCCGTGGGTGAGTGTGCCGGTCTTGTCGAGCAGGACGACGCGGAGTCCGCGGGCCCGCTCCAGGGCCGCGGCGTCGCGGATCAGGATGCCGTGCCGAGCGCCGATCCCGGTGCCGACCATGATTGCCGCGGGCGTTGCCAGGCCCAGGGCGCATGGGCAGGCGACGATGAGCACCGAGATCATGGCTCGCACGCCCGTGCTCCAGCCTCCTTCGCCGCCGAGTAGGCCCCAGGCAAGGAACGTCAGCAGCGCCAGGCCGAGGACCGCGGGCACGAAGACGCCGGCAACAGCGTCGGCCACGCGCTGCACGCGTGCCTTGCTCGCCTGCGCTCGGCGCACGAGTTCCACGATCTGCGCCAGCAGGCTCTCGGCGCCGACCTTCGTCGCCCGGATGCGCAGGGTGCCCGCTGGGCCGTTGACCGTTCCGCCGATGACCGTTGCTCCCGCGGTCTTGTCCACGGGGATCGACTCGCCGGTAACCATCGACTCATCGACGGCGGACTCGCCGTCGAGCACGACGCCGTCCACGGGGATGCGCTCGCCGGGGCGGATGAAGACCTCGTCGCCGGGGACGACTTCCTCGATCGGAACCTCCCGCTCGACGCTGCCGCGGAGGACCCTCGCCCGCGCCGGGCGAAGGCGGAGCAGGCCGGTGATCGCGGCGGAGGCCTGGCCGCGGGCGCGGGCCTCCATCCACCTGCCGACGGCGATCAGCGCGAGGATCACGGCGGCGGTGTCGAAGTACAGGTCGTGACCGCCGGCGACCAGCGTCCAGACGCTGTAGAGGTATGCCACGCTCGTGCCCAGGGCGACGAGCGTGTCCATGTCGGCACGCCCGTGTTTTGCCGCCTTCCAGGCGCCGCGGTAGTACTCGCTGCCGATCCACGCCTGGAGGACCGTCGTGAGGACGAGTTGGACAAGCCCGCTGGCGGCGCTCGCATGGAGCATGCCCAGCACCATGACCGGCGCGGCCAGCGCGACGCCTCCGATGGCCCGCACCTTCCACGCCGCGGCTTCATCGCGGCCGGGCTCGCTGCTCAGCGCGAGGTGGGCGGCGTGATCGCCGGTTGTCGGCGGCGCTTCGGCGCCGGCGTGGATGTGTCCTGCGTGGCCGTTGAGCGCCGGTGCGCGGAGGGCGGCGTCGTAGCCCGCCCGTTCCACGGCTTCCCGGAGGGCGTCGGGTGTCGCGATCGCTTCGTCGTACTCGACCGTGCCCTCCTCGGTCGCCAGGTTCACCGAGGCGTCGCGCACGCCCGGCACCTTGCGGAGCGACTTCTCGACGTGCGAGACGCACGATGCGCAGTGCATGCCGCGGATGGCGAGCCGGGCGGTGGCCATATCGGTGATCCTATCGGTCGTTCAAACGCACAGAGCCCGCCGAACTGTTCCGGCGGGCTCTGGTTTGGACGCGGTTATGGCAGCGGCGCAGACCTGCGCGTTTATTCACGCTGCCCCTGGGCTCGCAGGAGCATGTACACGAAGGTCATGATGGCGGTCAGGGTGGCGGCGACGTACGTCAGGGCCGCGGCGCTCAGGACGCTCTTGACGACCGGCGCCTCGTCCTGCGACACCAGCCCCATCTCTGCGAGCACCTGCCTGGCCCGGTTGCTGGCGTCGTACTCAACCGGGAGGTTGACGAGTTGGAAGACCACGACGGCGCCGAAGAGGATCACGCCGCCCCACATGAGCATCCTGCCCAGCGGCGCCGCGCTGAGGATCAGGCCGAGCATGAAGATCAGGAACGCGGCGTTGGAACCGAAGCCGGCCAGGGGCACGATGAAGTTGCGCAGCGCCAGCGGCGCGTACCGCACGTGGTCCTGGATCGCGTGACCCGCCTCGTGTGCCGCGATGCCCAGGGCCGCCAGCGACCGGCCGCCGTAGACGTCCGGGCTCAGACGCAGCACCTTGTGCCGCGGGTCGTAGTGGTCGGAGAGGAAGCCTTGGTGGGGCTCGATGGCGACGTTGTCGATCCCCGCGCGGCGGAGGATCATCGCGGCCGCCTGGGCCCCGGTGACACGGCTGCCGGCCGCGATCTGGGACCCGCGGGCGTACGCGGACTTGACACGGAACTGGGCCCACAGCGCCAGCAGCATCGCCGGGCCGACGAGAATCAGGTACATGGGGTCGAGGATCATGTCCACCTCCCTCCGGACGCGGGCGGGTTTCCGCCTCCGCGTGACCTACGCCGCGCCCGGATCATTGTTCACGGCCCCCCACGCCGTCTTGCCCCCGTGACGGGCTTCTCACGTTCCGGCCCGCGGGTCGAAGCGTGAGACCTCGCGGAGTCGCTCGTACAGCGAGCGCTCCTCCGGCGTCAGTTCCTTGGGAACCATGATCCGCAGTTCCGCGATCAGGTCCCCGTGGCCGTCGGAGCCGGAGCGCTTCGGCAACCCCTTGCCCCGCAGACGCAACTTTTGCCCGCTCTGCGAGCCGGCCGGAACGGTGACGAGCACCTCGCCGTCGAGTGTCTGCACCGGCACCTTCGCCCCCAGCGCCGCCTCCGCGGGCGTCACGGCCAGCGTGGTGTGCAGGTCGTGGCCGCTGACGCGGAAGCGGGGGTGCGGCGCCAGGTGCACGCGCAGCAGCAGGTCACCCGCGCCGGCGCCGCCGGTCCCCGGCCCACCCTGGCCCGCGAGGCGGATGACCGAGCCCTCGGTCACGCCCGGCGGGATGCGCACGTCGTACGTGCGCGTGGTCGTCCGGCCTGCTTCGTCGGTCGATTGCAGGGAGAGCCGGCGCGTGCCGCCCCGGTACGCATCCTCGAGCGAGATGGTGATCTCGGCCTCGTGGGTTTCGCCCCGGCGTGCGGCAGCGCGGCCGCCACCGGCGCGCCCTCGCATGCTCTCGCCGAAGTCGCCCATCCCGCCCATGCGGGAGGCGAAGGGGCTGCCGCTGCCGAAGAGCGTCTCGAAGAAATCCGAGAAGCCGCCAAGATCGCCGAAGTCGAACCCCTCGACACGGACGCTGCCGCCGCCACGCCCGCCGCGCGGACGCCCGCCGGGCTGCCACCCCGGCGGCGGGCGGAACTCGTCCCCCGCCTTCCAGTGCGCCCCGAGTTGGTCGTACTTCTTGCGCGTCTCCGGGTCGCGCAGTACGGCGTACGCCTCGCCGATCTGCTTGAAACGCTCCTCGGCCCCCGGCTCCTTGTTCACGTCCGGGTGGTATTGGCGCGCAAGCTTCCGGTAGGCCCTCTGGATCTCTTCCTGCGAGGCGTCCCGGGAGACACCGAGGATCTGGTAGTAGTCTTGGAACTTCACGGCCATGCCGGTGCGGCCTCCCTGCGCATTGCAGCGATGTTAGGAAGTCAAAGCCCATGCCAAGCCTCCCGCCTGAATGTGGGGGGGCGGGAGGGCATCCTGACGGTCATATCGGGCTGGGCGTGGCGGGGCGCCGGGGCGAGACTGCCACTCTT
>CALAFV010000624.1 GCA_937891445.1 uncultured Phycisphaerales bacterium
GCTCGCGTCGCTCACGGCGTTGCTGTTCAGCGCGTGCGTGGACGAGCGGTACGCGGCGGCCCAGGCCGCGTTCGACGGGGCCTTCGCGCGACCCGGCGCCGCGGCGCGGTTCGCGAGGGGGCTCGAACAGGCCCGGCCGGACGGCTTCGTCCGGGCGGTCGAGGACTGAACCCGCGGTTGGCGCGCCGGCGTATGCTGGAGCGACGCCGCCGTAGCTCAACTGGCAGAGCAGTGCTTTTGTAAAGCACCGGTTGCAGGTTCGATTCCTGTCGGCGGCTTTGGGACGGGGCAGGGGCTTGTATACTGCCGGCGGAGGAACGGATGGAGCGAATCCACAGTGTAGTTGTGCGCCTGTGCGCGCTGGCGGTCATGGTCGCGACGGGCGCGGAGGGCGCGGTCATCCGCGTGCCCGAGGACGCCACGCTGGAGGCGGCGGTGCAGATGGCGCAGGAGGGCGATGAGGTCGTGATTTCGCCGGCCGGCTCGCCGTACGTTCTGTCAAGCCGGCTGTCGGTGGTGTCGCGTGCGATAACGCTGCGCGGCGCAACGGGGGATCCGGCGGACGTGGTCATCGACGGGGCGGGGATGATCCGCGCGATCGACATTATCTCGGTGTCCGACCCGGGCACACGCCTCGAAGGGCTGACCATCCGCAACGGGCAAGGGATCGCGGTGTACGTCGAGGCGGTCGGCGTGGTCGTCCGCAACTGCGTCTTCCGGGACACCGCCGTGCCCATAGGCGCCGGCTCGGGGCTCAACATCCGGGCGCGCGTCGGCGGAGGGAGGGGTGACGTCATCATCGAGGGGTGTGTCTTCGAGCGCAACGGGCCGTCGGTGCACGGCGCGGGTGGACGCGGCCTGGAGATCTCGGGCCGGCATGTGACGATCACGGACACGGTCTTCCGCGACAACGGGCCGCCGGCGGGATCCCCGCTCAACCAGGCATCGTCTGGCGGCGGACTCCTGATCGAAGAGGCGCAGACGGTGTCGCTCGCGCGCTGCCGGTTCCAGCGGAACCGCGGGTGGAACGGCGGGGCGGTGGCCCTCACCAGCACGGGAACATCGCTGACCGTCCACGGGTGCCAGTTCGTCGACAACGGCGCGGATCGAGGCGGTGCGCTCTTCGCGTCACGCCAGGAGAACGGCGAGGTGCGTGTGACGAGCTCGCTGTTCTTGGGCAACGTCGCGCTCCACGGGGGCGCGGTGTTCACCGAGCGGACGACCACGCTGACGAACGTCACCATGGTCGACAACACGGCGCTGCAGACGTTCATCGTGGGCGGCGAGGCGTCGGTGGGGTCGCTGACGATCGACAACTCGATCCTCTGGAGCAACACGTACCTCTCGCTGGCCGGGCTGTTCCCGCCGGGGGCCACGGCGCTCGTGCGCCGCTCGGTGCTGCAGCACGAGTACACGGGCGCGCCGGGGAGCGGGTTCAACATCACTGCGGACCCGCGCTTTGTCAACCACGGCGCGCGCGACTTCCGGCTTCGCCCGACCTCGCCCGGCGTGGACGCAGGGGACACGTGGCGGTACATCGCCCCGATGTCCGACGCGGGCGACATGGTGCGCCTCGCCGACGTGCCAGGAGCGCCTGACACGGGCGTTGCGCTGGGCGGCGCGGTGATCGACCTGGGCGCGTTCGAGACGCAGCCCGACGGCGAGCCGGCCTGCCCGGGCGACGCGAACGGCGACGGGCGGATCGACTTCCTCGACCTCAACGCGCTGCTCAGCACGTACGGCACGATCTGCCGCTAGCGCGCTTCACGCCGGGGGCGCGGGCTGTAGCCGAAACTCACCGCGAGCCGGTTCCACGCGTTCATCGCGATGACCGCCCACGAGAGCGCGACGATCTGCTCGTCGGTGAAGTGGGGGCGCATCGCCTCGACAAGTTCGG
>CALAFV010000625.1 GCA_937891445.1 uncultured Phycisphaerales bacterium
CGCCGCGGCCGGCGCGCCGCGCCGCGTCGGCGGGCAGGCCGCGCTGCTGGGAATGGTCCTGCTTGCCGCCGGCGGCGCGCTGTTCGCCATGCGCTACCTCGGCATGGGCCCGCGCTCCAGCCGCGGCGAAGAGGTCAAGATCGACTACGACATCGACAAGGTCCACACCACGGGCGATCACATGCGCGTCCTGGCCGACCTGAGCGCCAACCGCTCCGCGGAGCAGGTCCCCCCGGACCAGGTTCAGCGCAACCCCTTCCGCCTGGAAGGGCAGCTCACCGTTGCCAAGACCGAAGCCCCGGTCGAGCCCCGACCGGTCGGCGATCCCGCCGCCGAGGCCCGGCGCGCCCGCGAGCGCCAGATCGAGGCCGCTTTCGCCAAACTCGAACTCCACACGGTTCTGGGCGGCTCCAACCCGATCGCTCGTATCAGCGGGCAGACCGTCCGGCCCGGCGACAAACTCGGCGAGTTCTTCACCGTCGCCGCGATCGAGGGGCGCAGCGTCTCCCTCGAGTGCGACGGCAAGGTGTACGTCCTGAACCTCTCGGACGAGAAGTGAGGCCCAATGCCCCGGGTTGACATCGACAGCCTCCTGAGCGACCTGGGCGTCGGCGGCGGCAAGCCCGCCCGCGGCGGTCCCGCCGGCAAGCCGGCGCCGGACCTGCCCCCCGTCTTCGAGGAAATCTCGATCGACGATGAGCCCGCGCCCGCGGCCGCTCCCGCGGCGCCCGTGCCCGCCGCCGCCACGCCCGCCCAGACGCCGGAGCCTGTCTCCGACCTGGGCGCGTTCCTGGTCTCCCGGGGCGCGGCGACGGCCCAGCAACTCACCGCTGCCCAGACCATCCTCCGCCAGTCCCCCGGCCGGCGCCTCACCGAGGTGCTGATCGAGCAGGGGGCCGATGAGGTGGCGATCCAGCAGTGCGTCGCCGAACTGGCGGGCGTTCCGTTCGAGCGCATCGACCTGGACAAGGGGCTGGACGGGGGCTTCGACGGGCGCATGCTCCAGCGGCTGACCCCCGATTTCTGCCGCGAGCACCAGGTGATGCCGCTGCGCGTGATCGACGCCGGCCCCGGCTCGCCGGGCCGGGTCGTCATCGGCGCGACGCGGCCGGACGACGTCTTCCTCATCGACGAGATCCGCCGCCGCCTCGGCGGCGCTCCCGTGCGCGTCGTAGTCGTTACGGCGTTCGACGTGCGCGGCGCGCTGGAGATCGTCGGCCAGGCCGGCACCAAGGAGGAGGTGGACATCAACTCCCTCCTGGCCGAGGTCGAGGAGGGCGATGTCCAGGTCGAGAACAAGACCAAGAGCCAGGAGGAGCTGGACCTCGAGAAGGAGGCCAGCGAGAGCCCGGTCATCCGCTACGTCAACTACATCATCCAGACGGCCGTAAAGGAGGGGGCCAGCGATATTCACATCGAGCCCTCGGACAAGAAGCTCAAGGTCCGCTTCCGCATCGACGGCGAGCTGTTCGAGATGATGAACCCGCCGGCCTCGATGGCCGCGGCCATCACCAGCCGCCTCAAGATCATGGCCAACCTGGACATCTCCGAGCGCCGCATCCCCCAGGACGGGCGCATCCGCTGCCAGGTGCAGGGCCGCAAACTCGACCTCCGTGTCTCGACGCTGCCCAACGGGCACGGCGAGAAGACGGTCATGCGTATCCTCGACACCCGGAGCATCAACGTCCAGCTCGAGGACCTGGGTTTCGAGGAGGACACCTTCCAACTCTGGCGGAAGCAGATCGACGCCCCGCACGGGATCATCCTCGTCACCGGTCCGACCGGCTCGGGTAAGACGACCACGCTGTACGCCTCGCTGCGCACGATCGACAAGAACTCGATGAACGTGTGCACCGTCGAGGACCCGGTCGAGTATCACCTCGACGGAATCACGCAGACGCAGACGCACGACAAGATCGGGATGACCTTCGCGGTCGCCCTCAAGGCGCTGCTCCGCCAGGACCCGGATGTGATCATGGTCGGCGAGATCCGCGACCTGGAGACCGCTCACACCGCGGTCCAGGCCGCCCTCACCGGCCACCTCGTGCTGAGCACCCTGCACACCAACGACGCCCCCAGTTCGATCACCCGATTGGTCAACATCGGCATCGAGCCCTTCCTCGTCGGCGCCGCCATCAACGGCGTGCTGGCCCAGCGACTGGTCCGCCGCCTGTGCGTGCACTGCAAGAAGCAGGAGACGCCCACCGAGGAGCGCGCCGAGTACCTCCGCATGCAGGGCATGGACCCCGACGGCGTCTTCGTCGCCAAGGGGTGCGAGCGCTGCCGCAACACCGGCTACGCCGGACGCGTGGGTATCTACGAACTGCTCGTCGTTGACGACCAGCTCCGCGACATCATCGCACGCAACCCCAACGTCGCCGAGTTCCGGCGCCTGTGCATCGAGCGCGGCATGGTCACGCTCCGCGACGACGGCATGCGCAAGGTCGCCCGCGGGCTCACGACCGTCGAGGAGGTTCTGCGCGTCACCGAGGCCCACTGACCGTCCATCGCCGCGACGCCGCAACCCCGCCGCTCGAAGAGCGCGGGGGCGGCTCGGCGGAGGCACGGTTGTGCGCCGCGGCTGCCCCGCGCGCGGCCGTGGTGTCCGGCTCCGCTTGATTCCCGCGCCCAGATTAAGTTCCATATGGCACCCCAGGAGGGCAGCCGCATGGAACGTCTCGCGATGTGCGCCGGGGTCCTGATCGCTCTCGCACTCGCCGCCGCGCCGGCGTCGGCCACACCGCCGGCCGAGGCCGCGATCCCAGTCGCCAATCCGCCCGC
>CALAFV010000626.1 GCA_937891445.1 uncultured Phycisphaerales bacterium
TCGTCCCAGAACGCGTCAGCGTGCGTCCTGGACGTGGTCAGCCGGATCGTGTGGGTCGTGGCCGTCGCGGTGAACGGGTACTCCAACTTCTCGAACACGCCCCCGGTGCCCCCGGCGCTCGCCGCGAACGAGTCACCTTCGATGCCGATGGTGACGGTGCCGGTCGTGTTCGTCGCGGACGTGACGTACCCGACGAGCGTGTAATCGCGACCCACCTCCAAGCCCGTGACCGTGCGGACCGCGACATCCTGCACCGACCCGCCCCCAGCGACTTTCAGGGAGTAGTTCCCGTTGCGCTTGTACGTCGTTGAGGCTTCCAGGGGCGTGTCACCGGACTGGAGGGACCACCCGGTCAGGTCAGGGCTGGTCTCCGAGTACGCGTCCCGGACGAGGGTTGCATCGTCGAGGTAGATGGTCGCCGCGACGTACGAGATGTAGAACGTCTGCGACGTGGCGGACGCGGTGAACGTGACGCTGATCTGTTGCCACGAGGAGGTCAGCGTGAACGCGCGGGTGCTACCAGCCGCAAGGTTCAGGCCGAACGCTGCGGTCCCCGATGCAACTCGCGCCCAGATCGCGAACGTGTAGGAGAGCCCTACCGTGAGACCGGACGCGGTGTAGAGAGAGGTGGACGCCGTGTTCGTCGTCGTGCGGGACAGGTGGTAGGTGCCCGTTCGGGGTGCAGTGGTGACGCGACTGAACCCGCCGCTGAACCCGCCGAGCCCCCCCTCGAAGCCTTGGGTCAGCACAGTCTCCGCGGGGTGATTGGTCGTGTCGCCCTCGAACCCGTGCGAGTACGGGAGCACGGCAGGCTGGACCTCTTCGGTCGGGTTCAGCACTACCGACGCGTGCGGACGCACCACCGGAGTCGTCACGCGATCACCTCCTGGTACGGGACCGACAGCACCCACGCGGTACGCGTCTGGTCGTCCAGGGAGAGACCCAACTGCCCCTCACCGAGCACATACGTCATGTCCACCACGTCACGTTCCGTGCTGGACAGCACGAACGTGGACTCCTGCTCGTGCAGGGCCAGAGCCTCGAACGCGGCGGTCTCGTCCTCGAACAGGAGTTCCAACGTCCCCGACCGGGGGCGGGGCGCGGTGAACACGACACCGATCCCACCGTCCAGGAGGTCGTGGACCACGTTCCGCGAGTTCCGGTAGGTGATGTACCCGAGGATCAGGTCCGGGTTCACGGTCTCATCCGTCGCGGTGGCGGTAATCGTCGCGGTCATACCATCTGCCTTCCACCCGCGGCCTTACCGACGACGTAGTTCACCGTCGCGGTCTTGTTCTTCGGCTTGTAGTTGTCCACCGCACGCGAGTTCACGTCGAACGTGACGGTGCCCTTCTTCGCCTTCGCCTTCTTCTCCAGGGCTTCGATGTCCTCGTACGCCTGCTTCGTTTTCGCGTCCACGACGATTTCCGTGCCGTCCGGGAGTTCGTAGATCGCGTTCCCGAGTTCGTCGGTCTTGTCCGTCGCTTTCCCGGTGCGGACCGTGTACTCGTAGAGCGCCTGCGCGGTCTCACGCGCGACCCGCTGACCCTCGGACATCTCCCCGCGTTGCTTCTTCAACCGCTCCGTGCCGCGGGCGACAGCGTCACCGAGTTCCCGCTGTTTCCCGGTCATGTTCGACTTGTCCCACGAGTTCGCGGACCCGGTGCTCGTCTCCTCGACGATCCGGCCCCACTCCTCCTGCCGCTTCGTCAGGGACTCCGTCACCACGCCCAGCGCGGTCTCGTCCCCGGCGAGCGCGAGCATCGCGGTCGAGGTCGTCACACCCCAGTCCTCCGCGGCCTGCTTCGCGTCCTTGTACCGTTCCGGGTCGGTCGCGATGCCCTGCACCTCCGCGACGACGTGCGCGGCACCGACGATCTTCCCGGACCCGTCGATGTACGCCTGCGCCCAGTCAGCGACACGCTGTTCGCTTTCCTTCATCGCCTCGTCGTTCGCTTCGATAGCGGCACCGATGAGACCGACACCCGCGGCGGCGACACCCGCGGCGATACCGATACCGGGCAGACCCGACGACGCGAGACCACCGAGGGTGCCCTGAGCGAGGTCTTGGATCGACGACATGGACCCGTCGAACGAGGACGTGACCTCGGAGAAGTTCTGGAGGGCTTCGTCCTTGAACTCCGCGCCAGCCTCCGACGCCCTCCCGAACCCGCGGACACCGGAGTCACCGACATCGTCGGCTTCCTTCTTCACCTTCCGGTAGGTGTCGCGGAAGTCGCGTTCAATCGCGCGTGCCACGTCCTCCGTCTCGTCACCGAGGCGTTCCGTCGCGGTCTGCGCGTCCTTCATCGCCTTTTCGAGGCGTTCGGGACCGTCCGTGCGTCCGAGGTCGTCCGCCTCGTCTGCAACGTCTTTGAGGCGGCGTTCCACGTCCTCCGCGGTGTCTGCCGCGTCGTCGAGGGCGCGTTCCAACTGGTCCGGTCCTCGGGACCGTCCAAGCGCGAGGAGTTCGTCCTGAGCGTCCTCCAGCGGGTCGATGACACCGGACTGGATGCCCTGCTTGAACGCCTTGGTCTCGGAGACGATCCCGACCGCGTAACCCCGTGCCATGGTCAGCCCGCTTTCTCGAATGTCTCAGCGACGGTGCGGATCGTGGTCTGCAACCACAGGGACGCGACACGGGGAACCGCGTCACGGAACGCGGGGTGGAACACGTTGCCCTTGCGTCGGGGTGCGCCGAACGCGTTACCGAGGCGGCGCGTGTACGGCTTCCCGCGGCGCGACCGTTGACGGACGGGCTTGTTCGGGTTCGCGCCGAACTCAGCGGGCGACGCGAGGACGGACCGCATGACACCGGACCGGAGTTTCCCGACCTGAGCGGATTTCAGGGTCACGTTCGTGTCGGACACGGCCACGCGTGCCGAATCCACGAGAACGCGAGCCTGGATGCGTGTCATCGCACGCCCCGCGGACTCCTGCGTCCAGATAGGTGTTGCGGCTTGCTTCGTGTGGGCACGCAGACGACCCCGAACCTCACGGTCCAGGGTGCCTGCGGCCTGCACGAGCGTCCCGAGGTCGCGGGAGACGAGCAGGCTGATACGCCCGCCCGCCACGCTCACTCCTCGCCGGTCGGAATCGCACCGAGGACGGGCTTCGTGGACGCGAGGGACACGGACGCGACCGCGACCGAGTCCACCTGACCACCGATAGCACCCGGCGTGACGATGAGGGTTGCGGTGATCGGGCGTCCACCGTTCACGGGCGTGAACGTAACGTCGATTTCCGTGCCCTCGTTCTCGTGCAGGTACTCGCTGAGAGAGTCGGCGGTGTTCCAGTCCTGCGCGTACGTGAGGTTCGCGACCCACTCCGCGGTGGTGCCGAACGAGTGCACCGACGTGGGGGTGAGTCCCTTGAACCGCACGACGGACGACGACGGGACGAACTCGACCTGCGAGACGTGCGCCTCGTAGTTGTCGGACTCGACCTGGAACAGGCAGTCGCGCATGAGGAACGGCTTGACGGCGGGGGTTGCCATGGTTAGACCTCCTCGGTCTTGTTGGTGATGACGGTGACGGTGATGTTCCAGGCGACGTAGCGGTCCGCGTGGACGACCTTTTCGGCTTCGGTCCACGAGATAGACGCGTGCGTGTCGAGCGCCTGGATGACTTCGACGAGGGCTTCGTCCAGGGCGTCCTCAGCCGCCGCGATGTCGGTGTGCGGGTCGATGACGGAGAGGGTGAGTGTGTGCCGGAGGTGCCCGAGGGGGGCTTCCGGGAGGGGTTCGATGCGGGTGTGCTGGACGATGACGGTGGTGCGGGAGACTGTCTCGGGGAACCGTTGCTCCGCGATCACAGTCCATTCGTCGGGCAGGTTGAGTTCCTGCACGAGGTAGGCGCGAACGGTGGTGTCAGCCGACATGGGGGACACCTCGCCGGGGTCGGAGAATCTGCTTGACGTGCCAGTCGAGCGGGGTCGGACGGATCACGAACGTGTCACCGTCCCCGACCCCGCCCGAGGCGTCCACGCGTGCCGCGTTCCAGAGGTTCTGCGCCTGACGGATTTGCCCGAGCGCGTACCGGGGCGGGATGGTCTCCGCGTCCTCGGGGAGGGCGGGGGCGTAGGCGATGACCTGCTCCTTGGCCGCGTCCAGGAGCACGTCCAGCACGGCCTCGTCGATGGTGTCAACGTCAGGCCAGAGGCCGGCGAGTTCACTCACCGTCTCGGGGGTGTGCCAGGTGGTCATCGTCTACGCCCCTACCCGTCACTCCTCGCCAGCGTCGCCGTCGTCGTAGTCGGCGGTGTCCACCTCGACGATTGCGGCGGCGTTGTGCGTGAGGGTCGCGTAGTACGCGAACACGGCGGGGTCGAACGCGCCGTGGTGCGGGTCGATGCCCTCAACACGGATCGGCGCGAGACCACCGAGTTCGTAGAACGTGATCGCTTCCTTCGCGCCCACGATGACCTTGCCGGTGCCGACAGCCGCGGGGAGGATCTTGAATCCCTCCAGCGAACCCTCCTCCAGGCCGAAACCGGCGTTGAGGTAGCCGAGCACGTCGTTCCGCGGCGTGAACATGAGGTCGCGGTACAGGCTGGGGTCCACGAGCGCGAACGTGGGGCGGTTCTCCGTGGCGATGACGCCCAGCGCACCGTCCACGATGCCCTGGATCGCGAGGGACGTGTCCGTGTTCACGACGATGGACGACACGTCCTTCGCGGTCGCGGCGGCGATGATCGCGGCGAGCGCCTTACCGTCCGTCTTGCGGGCCACGTCCTCCGTCATGTTGCGGAAGTACGAGGCGATGACGCCCTGGTCGTTGAAGTCCAGGTAGCGGCGGTCGATCTTGTGACCACCCGCGATGCGTGCGGCGTCCGCGGTGACCTGGATCGTGTCGAGGTCGTTCGACGGAATCTCGGCGGTGTTGCCGGAGTAGTCACCGACGACGGGTGCCTTCGAGTTCGCGTAGTCCCACTTCCAGCCGACGACCTTGTAACTGGTCAGGGTGCCGTGGTTGAGGAGCGGCACGAACCGGCGCTCGTAGGCGCGGCGCGTCCACAGTTCACCGACGTAGTTCGGCACCTGCACGTCGGCACCGATGGTGACCGTGGAGGGGCCGGAGTGCTGGAGTGTGGAGATAGCGAACAGGGCGTCGCCACCGCGGTACGGTGCCACGGCCTCCGGGTTGGTGCGGGCGAGCGCGACAGCGGCGAACAGGCCGTCCGCGGTCGTGGTGTCCTTGTTGTCAGGGGTGCCCGGAGCCGTGAGGGTGCCGGGCACGACGGCGTCTGCCATGTCTGCCTCCTTGGGGTTGTCCTCGGACTCCGAGTCCTCGGGGTTGTCCGTGACGGCGGGTGCCGTCTCGGTGGTCTGTGTGGTGTCGGGTTCGGTTGTGACGGTGTCGAGCGCGGCGAACAGGGCGGCGGACTGAAACGCGCCCGCGGGGACGACCGCGGCGCCTCTCAGGGCCGCTGAGACGGCGTCCTGGCCTCGACGTACCAGGCCGCGGAGTTCGGCGCTCAGACGGGGCCGTGGCGTCTCCTGCGCGCGGGCGAGGAGCGCGTCCCCCTCGGGGGTGCGTGCGACCTCGAACTCAGCGACGACACCCTCCGGGGTGTCGGTCAGTTCGACGGCGCGACCGCGGGGCTCCAACTGGTCGTGCCCCTCGTTGAGGGTGACAATGCTCGGGTCTGCGGGGAGTTCCACGGTGCCCTGACTGAACATGACCGGGTCGGTGCCGGAGATGTTCGGGGCGGACAGTTCCCCGTACGGGATGAGGAGTCCGCGGATGCGGCGCGCGTTGGCGTCCACCGCGAACAGGGCGTCGGTCATGGTTCAGTCCTCCCGAGGTTCGTTGATCGGGTTGGGTTCGGGTTCGACGAGGCTGGACTGGTCGAAACGGATGACGTGCCCGCGGGGGCTTACGTCGTCCATGGACAGTCGGGCTTCGATGGGGGCGATCCAGCCGGGGAGGGTGAGGGCCGCGAACTCGGACCGTTTCCCTTCGGTGGTGACGTAGGTGAGGGACGCAGTGGACATGGACCCGTCGAGGAGGGACGCGGGCATGTTCAGCAGGCGGGCCACGTCGAGGACGGCGGCGTTGCGTCCTTCCACGAACAGGTCGGTTTCGACGGTCCCGTGAACGCGGACCTCAATGTTGTGGGGGGTGTACCCGACCGCGCCGGTGGGGGAGGTGCGGGCGGCGGACCACTCGCTGACGAGGCGCGCGATTTCGCCTTCCTCGTCGTCCGCGTCACCGTCCGTCAACTGGTCGTCGGTGGTCTGGTGGAGTTCGACGAGGGGGATGGGGTTTTGGGCGCGACCGATCCAGGAGCGTTCCAACGCCCGGTAGCCCTTGATGGTGGACGCGCCGGTCATGAGGACACCACCGGACCCGTTGCCGGGGATGAGGATGACTTCCTCCGCGGACACGACGCGACCGTTCACGGTGACGCGTCCCGCGTCGTCCACGGCCCACTGGTCGTAGGGGATGTGAATGGCGTCGGTGATCTGCCCGGACGCGCCGCGTTCCACGGCCCACAGGGACCAGTCATAGAAGATCAGGTCGTCCACGGTCGCGGCCATGCGGTGCCAGGGGGACACGCCGGAGCGGGTGTTCCGCAACCAGGCGGGGGTGGTCTCACGGTCTCCGGCGAACTCACGGAGGTTCATGGACGCGATGACGCCGACGAGGATGTCGCGGCCTCGTTTGAACGGGGGAATCTGCATCGCCCCGAGGCGGGTGACTTCCGCGATTTCACCCGCGAAGAACTCGGAGTAGGTGACGAGGGGGAGTGTTGAGGTCTGGTTGGGGGAGACCATCTGCATTGCGGTGAGGGTGGTTCCGGGCGCGTTGAGGAACGCCGTCGTTTTGGCGTGCCGTGTGAGCATGTCCAGGAATCCCACGGGGCCAGGGTCGGGCCGAGTTTCCACATCCGAAAACCGGCCCGGACCCGGCGTGTCACGCGACGCGTCGTCGGCGTCGTCGCATGTCGAGGACGGTCGCGGCTTGGTGCGCTCCGGGGTGCACGCGTTGTTCGTGGTCGCGGGCCGCTTTCCACGATTCGTCACGGTCGAACCGGAACGCGAACCAGTGGGGGCATTCGTCGCACACGACGACGCACCCGTTCTGTGTGCAGTCCACCCGGATCATGCGGCCACCATCCCCCGTGCACGGACCTTGGGTTTCGAGGTGTCGAACGCGAGGAGCGCGAGGGCGGACGCTTCCACGGCGGTGATGTCATCGTTCGGCTTCTTCGGGTCGCGTCCGAGGAGCCACCCCCGGTCACCGGCTTTCCGTTTCACGGTGCGGTGGATGCCTTCGGTGAGGATGACCTGTTCCCGGTAGTGGCGGATGTTCTCCCGTTCGACCTCGTCCACGAGGAGGGACGCGGCGCGTTTCACGTCCGCGAACACGCGCGGGTCGAGGCGGGGGCGCGGGTTGGATCGGGTCAGTTTCTCGACGATGAGGGAACCGACCTGCGACCCGGCGTCGTAGGTGACGGGCACACGGTATTTGCGGGCGTAGCGGAGGAGGGCGGGTGCGGCTTTGTCGATCCCGTCGAGGTGGTCGAGTTGGACGAGCACGGCACGCCCGTCGTCGTCACGCCACGCGGCGACGATTGACACGCACAACTGGTCGGGGTGGGGCGCGAACGCGAGCGCGAACCGTTCGGGGGGTGCGGGGAGGGTGTCGTCCGTGCCGGTGCGCGCCCACTTCAACGGGTCGAACAGGGTGACGGTGCCGCCCTCGTCACCGAACAGGCCACCGTACTCCGCGGCGAACACACGCCGGGGGAGGGTTTCGTAGTTCCCGCGCACCGCGTCGAGGGTGGTGAGGGTGCCGATGCCGGGGTGCGCGGCGACGATGAGGGGTTCCACGGTGTCCCACGAGTCCAAGTCCTCGTCCTGGACGGTGTCGGGCATCGCGTACTCCACGATCCCCGCGCGTCCCGCGCGTCCCAGTTCCAGCCAGTCCCACAACAGGTTCCCGCGCCGGTACTTGCCCGCGGTGCCCGCGACCACGATCTGCGCGCCCGCACGCGTGTCCAGGGTGGGGAGCGCGGCGGCGAGCGTGTCCTCCACTTTCTGCGGGTCGGGTTCCCCCGCCTCGTCGAGGATGACCATGTCGAACGCTTCACCACGCAGGTCGTCCATCGTGGACAGCCACGCGACGGAACCCCCGGACTCGTGGAACTCGACCCGCTCCTGACCGGACGCACGCACTACCTTGTAGGTGCCGTCGTCCAGCCCGGACCGTTCAACCGCGGGCACCACGTCCTTCATGAACCGGGACCGTCCCGCCTTACCCGTCGTCATCGTCAGGATGCCGACCCGGTAGTCCTCCCGCGCCCTGGCCCGACCCAACGCGACCGCGATCAACGTCGTGGACTTCGACGAACGGCGGGGCAGGAGGATCGCGTTCCTCGTTTCCCCCGCCGCGAGCACATCCGCGACAAGCAACTGTTGCGGTTGGGGTGAGCGGCCACGCATCGCACGATCCCCGTGGAACCGCAACATGCGCGCCCCATCCAGGAACTCCGCACGCGACTCCACCGTGGACACCACACGCGAAACCACACGCGGCGGCAACGCACGATCACGCACACGCACCCACACGTCAGGGTCGGACAAAACCTCGCCCGATACGGCCTCGCCGGGGGACGCAGACCTTTCCCTCAAAAGATCGACCCCCGGCATGCTGTTGTTGGTCACCACTTGGGGAACTGCCTCTCGTACTCGTGGCGCTGATGTTCGGCCTGCTGTTGCGCGAAGTCATCCCATCGACGACGCACCTTGTCCGGGTGTCGTTCGTAGTAGCGCTGCTTCTGTGCGCGCACCTTGTCG
>CALAFV010000627.1 GCA_937891445.1 uncultured Phycisphaerales bacterium
CGCCCCCGTCACTGACACCCGTCGTCCACCGCCGAGATCCACGCGCCCAGGTACATGCTGATGTCGGAGGAGTTGATCTCGCCGTCGCGGTTCCAGTCCGTCGCGGTGCCGCCGGAACTGGCGTCGATGATCCAGGTGGTGAGGAAGACGGAGATGTCGCTGGAGTTCACCGCCCCGTCGTTGTTGAAGTCCTCGGGGCAGGGCTGGCCGGCGTTCCGCCACAGGCGAACCGGGGGGTTGGTGGTCCAGTTCGCTCCGTAGAGGTCCAGGTCGCCGTCGGCGTCGATGTCCGCCAGCACGCCGTTGTGGATGCCGCCGGAACCGATGGGGACCTGCGTCCACGACATCCCGCCGCCGTTGTTGAGAACCACGAAGATCTGCCCGCCGTGGGTGTGCATCTGGGCCACGACGAGATCGATGTCGCCGTCATGGTCGATGTCGCCGGCTTGCAGCGTGTGGCAGCCTGGGAGGTTCTGGATGACCGTGCGGCCGGTCCACAGCCCGCGAGGGTTGCCCGACGTCGGCTTGTACCAGCGCACGGCCCCGGAACCTTCGGAGGGCGAGAAGACGACCTCGGCCGCTCCGTCGCCGTCGATGTCCGCGACGAGCGCCTTCACCTCCTGGTACAGGCTCCCGTCGATCGTCCGGACCGCCCAGGCGGAGGTCGCGGCATCGGCCGCGGGCTCGGGATTCTCGAGCCACATGCCGGGAAGAAGCAGGTCAGTGTCGCCGTCGCCGTCGATGTCGCCCGAGCCCATCCCCTCTCCGGTCAGGCCGTTACGAATCTGAACGCGGCTCCACGAACCACCGTTATTGAAGAAAATCCACACAACACCGTGTGTACGAACGGCGACGTCCAGCCGACCATCAAGGTTGAAGTCGGCGAGTTCCACGTCCTTCACGTAATCCGTCGCGGAGCCGATGGCCAGCCGCTGCCACGCGCCGCCGTCGGCGGGGTTGCCCGCCGGACGCGGGTTGCGGTACCAGTGCAGGTTCGTCCCCGTCCCGCCGTCGCCGACGACCACGTCCGGGTCGCCGTCGCCGTCGATATCGCCCACGGCCATGTCCGTGGTGAACTCTTCCACGGCCCGCGCGATGACGGTGCGCTGCCAGTGCGGCCAGGCATACCAGGCGAGGTCTTCGCCGGGCCTCCCGCCCAGCAGCAGGTCCAGGCGGCCGTCGCCGTCTATGTCCCCGACGGCCTTGCAGTCGCCCGCCGCGACGGGATCGATGATTTCCTCGTCAAACACAAGATCAGGGGGGCCAGCAAGGGTCGGCCCCACCAGAACCAGTGACGCACACAATCCGAGGATCTTCTTTTCCATGGCATCCGTGGCCTTCGCCACGCTCCGTGGCGTATCGCGCGGACCTATTTCCACGCGGCTGTGCGATCTTTACGACGACCCCACGGAGAAAACGGTGAAAGTCCGGTGAGTGGCCCTGTTCTTCCCTTGCTCGCTTCCCCCCGCCAAAGTCGGAGATATTACCCGACTTCGAGCCGCCGTGCACGACGGAGGCCTTTCATGGCAACCTGGGTGGTTTGGGATTGCGTGGAAAAGAGCGTGAGTGTAAACTGGGCGGCGCTGGGCAGCGCCGGTTTGACGCTGCACCGGCCGGACCTTGCACGCTCGCGCTGCGAACCACCCGGAACGGCGCGGCGCGTGTCCGCTGCCGCCGCCTGGGAGGCGCGTGTATGTCGCCGGACGGGCCAATCGGCGTGCTCTGCGTGGAAAGCAACCAGGGTATGTGCGAAGCGCTCCAGCGGCTGCTCGCGCCGCCGCGGTTCGTGTGGCTCGGCGCGGTCGGTTCGCTGACCGAAGCGGACGATGCACTCCAGCGTTTGCGCCCCACGCTGCTGCTCATCGCGGCCACCGGCAACGAAGGAGGCGCGATCGAATGGGCGCGCGGCGTCAAGGCCTCTCGACCGGATCTGCGCGTTGCGCTGCTGACCGCCGACGGCAACCCCGACCTGCTGGCCGAGGCGCTGTGGGCCGGCCTCGACGGTGTGCTTTCCAAACTGGACGACCCGGCGACGATCGCGCCGCTCCTGGCTCGCGCGGCGGCCGGACAACCCGCGGTCGGGCCGGAAGTGCAGCGTCTGCTCGCAGCCCGTGGGCCGGCGGCGTGAACTGGTGAAGACCGGATCGGGCGGCGACGGCGGCACTCCGCGGCGGAAACGGCTCCGGGGCTGATCCCCCACCCGCGTGGGCCATCGCATCAATGGAGCGGAGGAGACTCGAACTCCCAACTTCCACCTTGCAAAGGTGGCACTCTACCAGTTGAGTTACCGCCCCGCGGCTTCCCCACAAGCCCGCTGGATTGTCCGCCCCTGGGGCCGCGGGTCAACCCCCATCGGGAGAACAGCCCCCGCCCCCCTCCCACGGCTCAATCGGTACAGGCGGAACGGCTTCCCGCGTCTGCCACGCCGCGGGGCGGCTCCCCCCAAGCCGATGCGCCCGCGCGCCGATTCTCTTTCCGGACGATCGGAGCCGGCCCGCATGAGCACTTCCAAGCACGCGTTCGACCAGGTCAAGTCCATCCTCGGCAAGCTCGACCGCTCGATCGAAGCGGCTCGGGCGCGGCGGCTGGAC
>CALAFV010000628.1 GCA_937891445.1 uncultured Phycisphaerales bacterium
CCCGTTGTTGTCGAAGTCGGCGTTGAGGTTCTGGTTGTTGAGGCTGTCGAGCCAGCCGGTGAGGAAGGCGGAGATGTCGCTGGAGTTGACCGAGCCGTCATCGTTCCAGTCCACAGGGCAGCCCGCGCCGCTGCCGGCGGCGACGTAGGCCAGGGCGTTGGCCATCAGGATCGCGCCGTCGGTCGAGGCATCCCAGGCGAACATGTCTGCGTGGCTGGACGGCGGGAAGAACCCGAGGTCCGCGCGGTTGGGGAGCGTTGTGCTGACGGCGACGAGCGTCTTGCCGTCCGACCACTCGGCGATCTTGACGCCATGAGCCGTGAGGTCGGTTGTGGCCGGGCGGTAGCTGGCGTTGCCGCCGTTGAAACTGTTCACGTTCGCCATGATCGGATGGTCGGGGTCGTGCACGAAGCCCAGCGTGGCGACGGTGCCGGAGAAGTTGCCGCCGTTCTGCGGGATGATCTGGTACGTGTGGTCCCAGCGGCCGGTGAGGTAGCGGTTGTTGGTCGTCGTGGTGAGGGCGAACACGGCCACGACCACGCCGCCGCCGGCGTCCACGTAGTCGGCCAGGACGTTGCCCAGCGCCGCGCTGTTGGCGAAGTTGAAGTTGCTGTAGACCAGGACCGCGTCGTATTGCCGGAGGGTCTCCAGAGTCGGCGTGCGGGTCATGACGTCCACCGTCCCGACATAGGGGAACCGGTTGGTCACGGTGAGTTTCTCGACGACGTCCTCGATGTAACGGTCAATGTCGGCCACGAGGACGGCCACGCTGCCGGCGGGGGCCTGCGAGCAGGGCGCGCACGTCGTGCCGTCGCCGGAATAGGTGCCGCCGGCGGCGATGCAGGCCGCTTCCGTCAGGATCTCGCAGTCGAAGCCGGCGAAGCAGCAGCCGCCGGACTGCGGGCAGTTGGCGGCGCCGCACTCCACGCCGTTGCCGGCGTACACGCCGCCGAGGGTCGCGCACCCGGCCGGGCCGGTGATCACACACGTGCCGTTGTCAAAGCAGCACGCTCCGGCGGGACAGTTGGCGGCGCCGCAGTCCACGCCGTCGCCCGAGTACGTCCCTTCAAGACCGAGGCACCCGATGGGGGTCGTCTGCACGCACGTTCCGTCCGGGAGGCAGCAGGCGCCGGTGATCGGCGGCTCGGTCCCGACGGTGAACTGGAGCCAGATGACCTCGAACGGCCCCGTCTTGGGCGTCGGCACGATGACCGAGTCGAACACGTCGGTCACCCGCATGGCCAGGTTGGGCAGGAGAGCGACGCTGCTGTTGACGGCCGCGTTGGGGAACTCCAGCACGCTGCCGTTGAGGAACTCTTCGTCAAACGGGGCGGGCTGATCGTTCGCGAAGTTGAAGTTGCTCAGCGCGAGGTAGTACGTCCCCGGAGCGTAGTGACGGGTGAGCGAGTTGGGTTCGTCGTTGCCGTAGTCGGGGATGGGGTTGAAGTTGGAGTCGTACACCCAGAAATCGGTGTCGGTAAACACGTTGGGGGCACGCGTGATGGTGATGTCGCCGGCGTGGTACGTGCCCAGGTTGCCAGCGCTGACCGGCACGGTCTCCAGTGTGATCGTGTACGCGCTGGTTGTCGAGGTGGTGCCCGCGATGCGGACGTAGACCTCTTCTTCGCGTCCGAAGCCGTACCACTGGACGAACCGGGCCGGGGTGGTGCCCGAACTGGAAGTCTGGATGGTCGTGTCGGAGAAGTAGTCGATCACGCCGCCTGACTGGCTCAGGCCGCGGATCGTGAGCGTGTGACCGTCGGCGCCGTCGGTCGTGACGATCAGGCGGTGGCGGTAGATGCCCAGGGGCGCGGGGGCGGTCTTGACGATGAAGTAGTCGACGCTGTTCATCCCCGGCTCCGGCGAGGAACCCGTTGTGAAGCCGACGATGGTGTTCCCTGACACCATCTGGAAGGGGCCATTGGCGAACGCCTTGCTGTCGTTGGGTTCGGCCTCGGGGAAGACGCCGGGGGGCGGCGGCGGGCATGTGCCGCAGGGTGTGCCGTCGCCCATGTACGTCCCGCCCGCGGCCGCGCATTGCGCGCTGCTGAGGATGCTGCACTGGTACGCCGGGAGGCAGCAGGCGCCCGGCTGGCGGCAGGAGACGCTTCCGCAAGCCACGCCGTCGCCGCTGTAGGTGCCGTCCAGCGCGGCGCACCCCGCGGCCGTCTCGATGATGCACGAGCCATCCGGCAAGCAGCAGGCGCCGTGGGCCGGCGGCGTGTCGGTAACCGTGAACCTCAGCCACACGACGTCGAACGCGGAGTTCTTCGGCGTCGGGGTCGAGATCTGGTCGAACGCATCGGTGAGCCGGATGCCCAGGTTCGGGAGGAGCGTGGTGCTGCTGCACGACGCGGCGCCCGGGAAGTCCCAGACGGCGCCGTTCCGGTATCCCTCGTCAAAGGCGGCGGGCTGCTCGTTGGCGAGGTTGAAGTTCGTGTACGCGATGTAGTACGTCCCGGGCGCGTACTCGCGCGTCAGCGAGCCGGGGTCGTCGTTGCCGTAGCCCGGGATCGCGTTCAGGTTCTCGTCGTACACCCAGAAGTCGACGTCGGTTGTGACGCCGGCCGGCCGGTCGATCGTGATCGTGCCGTTGTAGTACGTCCCCAGGTCGATCACGGAGACCGGCACGGTCTCCAGCGTGGCGGTGTAGGGCTGGGTCGTGAGCGCCGTCCCCGTCACGCGGAAGTAAACGGTCTCCTCCCGTCCGAAGCCGTACCACTGCACATAGCGAGGCGGTGTCGTGCTCGTGCCGCTGGTCTGTAGCGTCGCGTCGCTGTCCGGCTCGATGATGCCGTTGGTCTGCGTCAGGCCGCGGAGCGTGCCGGTGTGCCCGACGGTGCCGCTGGTGGTGATCACGAGGCGGTGCTGGTAGATCCCCGGGGGCAGCGGGGCTGTCTTCACGATGAAGTAGTCGGCGCTGTTGTTGCCCGGCGACACAAGCGACGCACCGGTGGAGAGGCCGACGATCGAATCGCCCGCCGTCATGACGAACGGGCCGTTCGCCGTGGACTTCTGATCGTTCGGCTCCACCTCCTGATACACCGTCTGCCCGAGCGCGGGGGTCCCGAGGCACATTGCGGCCAGCAGACCTGCTATGCCACGCGCGGTGTGACAAGACCACGAGCAGCCCCATGGCCGCTTCGCCCAAGCCACTGTCCTAGCCATTTCCTTGCGACTCCTCCTGACCCAAAACGTTCAGGCGGGCAGAAAGTCCGCCTTGAACACGAATGCGGCGTCAGACTACCAGAACAGCCACCTGATGCAAGGGGTCGCCCTGGGGGGCGCGGGGCCACCCCTCCCGGCCCGCCGGATCTAGAGTCCGGGGCATGACCTCCCCGATCCGGCGATCCACGATGTACAACCTGGGCGCCTTTGTGCGCCACCTGGTGAAGGGGTTCACTCAGGACATCGGGCCGGAGCGGCGCGTCGTGCGCGAGGAAGTCCGGGAGCAGGTCCACGAAGCCGAGGATGGGGGGCGAGTGACGCTCCGCCGGACGATCATCGAAGAAGTCGAGATTGACCCGCGGCGGACTTCCGGTGGCGGAGTAGGAAATACGGGTGGGATGGGGGAAATGGGGAAATCTGGGAATGAGGGAGTGGGGGGCCGCACCGAGTAAACGAAACCGCGCCCCGCGGCGTGGTCGCCGCGGAGCCCGGGGAGTCAGCCGGAGGGCTCGCGAGGGTCAGCAGCCTTCGGTCACGCCCTGATGAACCCCATCATGGCGCCGGCGTCGGTGATGTTCCCCTGGCCCTGCGGGATGATCTGGCAGGTGTGGTCCCAGCGGCCGGCGAGATACCGGTTCGCGAGGGGGCTGCCGAGCGTGAACATGGTGACGATCGCGCCGCCGCCGGCGTCCAGGTAGTCGGCGCTGTTGTCACCCTGCTCGAACTCCTCCAAGGCGAAGACAACTAGGGCGGCGAGTGTGCACAGATTTGAAGGCGAGACTATGCCAGCATGTGCCCTTCGACGCAAGTGGGCCTCAGATTCGACAACCACTCTTGCAGCGATCGTTCGCCAGTTGGTGCTTGCTGTCCGATGACCCACGAAGACGAGGATGCTGCGCCGCGAATGAAGGCGGCGTCGGCCGTGACGGCCGACGCCGCGTCGGGTGAGCACGTTGTCCGGCGTGGCGGGCCTAACTGCCCTGCTGACCGCCGCCGCCCTGCTGGTTCTGCTCCGGGCGCGTGC
>CALAFV010000629.1 GCA_937891445.1 uncultured Phycisphaerales bacterium
CTGCGCTCCGCCCGTGCGGGAGAAGATCGGCGGGGTGGGCTTGCCGTCCACCCTCGCGGTGCAGCGCTCTGCGAGCACTACGGTGTTCGAGATCGCCTCCTCGACGTCGTCGGTGTCGAGGTAGGCCAGGGCTGCACGCACCTCGTGCTCGGCCATGACGTGGTAGTCCTGGGCGTCGGAGAAGAGGTCGTCGTCGTCGGTGAGGTCCTTGTTCGTCTGTGCGGCGATCCAGACCTGGTGGTGATCCTTGTCGGAGGGCTCCGGGTAGTGGGCGTCGCACGTGGCGATCAGCGGCAGCCCGTACTCGCGCGCGAGCCCCACGAGGGCCTTGTTGAGCCGGATCTGGTCGGCCAGTTGGTTCGCCTGGATCTCGACGTAGAGCCTGCCCGGGAAGATCTCCATGAGCCGGGCGAGCACGGCGCGCGCGCCCTCGTAGTCGTCGTCGAGCAGGCGGCGCGCGATCGGTCCGCGCAGGCAGCCGGTACCGCAGGCCACGCCCTCGCTGTGACGGGTCAGGGTGTCCCAGTCCATGCGAGGGCGGCCGTAGAAGCCGTCCATGCTCGCCTCGGTGGAAGCGCCCCAGATGTTGCGCAGGCCAGTGTCGTCGAGCGCCCACAGGATCAGGTGGGAGTAGTCGCCCAGGACGTACTTCGCGCTGCCCGGGCCCTCCTTGATCTCGGGGTCGCCGCGCAGGAAGCGGTCCTCGACGAGGTTGGCCTCGATGCCGAGGATCGCCTTGATCCCAGCCTTGTCGCACTCGGTCTGGAAGTCGGGGTGCAGAGAGGCAGTGGCGTGGTCGGTGACCGCGATCGCGGGCTGGCCGTCGGCGAGCGCGGCGGCGACGATCTCGGAGGCCTTGCTCATGCCGTCCAGGGCGCTCGCCTCGGAGTGCACGTGCAGGTTCACGAAGGACCCGAAGCCGTGCTCGCGGGCGACGTCGGCCTCGTAGGCCAGCAGCGCGCGCCACAGCGGCGGGTCGAGCGGACCGATCCAGCAGTGCTGCGGGATCTCGAAGATCCCAGCGCGCTCGGTTCGCTCGCGGGCGAAGTCCTCGGCCCGCATGACGAGGAACCCTCCGGCCTCGGACTCGACGGCCAGCAGGGCCGCGCCAGCGGTGCTCGCCTTCGTCCACTCGAAGACACCCACCGAGCGACTCTCGGCGAGCAGCAGGGCGCGGATGCCGTCGTCGTCCTCGATGAGGGACGACGACTCGTACATCTCGACTACACGCACAGGTACCCCTCTCCCAGGGTGACCCGAGCCCACCCTCCCCTGTGCAGGGGGCGGCGTGAGGGGAGGGCGGGCTCGGGAGCCTCAGTCGAAGTTGCGCATCCCACCGGAGGCCGGGGCCTCGGCGGGGGCGGGCTCCTGGGAGGGCTCCTGGGAGGCGGCGGGGACGACCCGGTCTCGCAGGGCCGCGAGGTTGACGGTCGTGGAGTCGTTGGACTTGGCCGGGGCCTCGGCACCCTTGGGGGCGTCGCTCGACTCGCCGTCCTTCGACTCGCTCTTGCGGGTCTCCGGCTGGGGGACGCGCTTGTCGAAGAAGCGGGCGTAGAAGTCGTCGTCGGCGCGCGAGGTGACGACGGCCTCCAGGGGCTCGGGGAGGGGGTAGCGCGCGGCGTGCTCCGGGTTGCGCAGGTCGAAGCGCTTGCCGTCGGCCGCGTCGATGGGGTCCAGCGGGATGATGTGGTAGTTGGTGTCGGTCCCGGTGCCCGTGCGCTTGATGAGGAAGTCCCGGTCGACGATCGTCCCCTTGTAGTGGGCAGCGAAGCCCTGGAGCGCACCGAAGAAGTTCTTGAAGCCCATGTTGACCACGACGATGGCCTTCTCCATCGTGGTCTCGCCGGTGCCCTTGCCGCTCTCGTCGGTCTTGATGACCTCGCGCTCGACGTCGCGGATGCCCACGACCTGGCCGCCCTCGATGACTTCCTCGCGGAGGACCGCATAGGCCCACACGCGGCCCGTGGGACGCTTGACGGCCTTGCCGTCCACGATGTGGTCGCAGATGTAGCAGTCCGCGAACATGCCGTCGAAGGCCACGTCCCTGCGACAGACGGCCGCCATCTTCTGGGGCCAGTTGCTCCCCTCGGGCCAGTCGGAGGGCCGCTCGCGGGTGGGCACGTTCGCGTGCTGGTCGACGACGATCCACTGAGGCTCGTCGGTGATGAAGCGCAGGATCGCGCTCTTGCCGTCCTCGATCGAGAAGTAGTGGGTCCTGGCGAACGAGCCGCCGCCCTTGGTCGCCTCGCGAGCCTGCTCGCCGCCGCGACGGAAGTTTGTGGTCTGGAGAGCGTTCATCAGATTTTTCTTTCTTCGAGAAGGAGAGACCCCGCCCGCTGCGCGAGCGCGTCGGTAATGCTGCACTGCTCGTTGACGAAGATCGCTGTGCGCCTGCCGACCTGGACCACCTCGACCTCGGGGTGGTCGGGTCCGGTGAGCCCGACGGCGATCTGCATCGAGACCCCGACCCTACCGAGAGCCACCGACAGCGACTCTTGCCAGGCCCGAGACCTCTCCTCGTCCTCCCTGGCCGTGTCCCACAGGTAGTAGGACCAGGGCCACCGGGCGGAGTCGGTGGGATGATGCTCCTCCCCCCGCAGCGCCGTGTCAAGCACCGTTTGAGGTGGTGTTTTCCCGGCGACGCGCAGGTCGGAGCGAGCCAGGCGGATGCGCTCCATGACGTACTCGTCGAGGAACACGTGGCCCAGCGGGGTGGCGTCGTAGGCACCCCTCGTCTCGGGGTCGAGCAACTGCGTCACCACGTAGGTCAGATACGGGTCGTCCGTGCCGCGCTCGTGGTAGGCACGGGCGATCTGGTGCTTCGTGGCGCTCGGGGGCACCCCCAGTGCCCGGTAGTAGCCGTTGACGTCGTAGACCATCGCCGGGCTGCGTTCGAGCGCCACGCACGTCGAGAAGGTCGCTGGCCCGTCGCCGACCAGCCGGGGGCGCGCGAGCGCCTCCGGCAGCGGTCGGGGCGGGGCGTGGACGCTCACGCCTCGGGGTCGTCCTCGGCGAGTTCCTCGGCGAGTTCGGCCTCGTCCTTGGCCGTCCACTTCGGGGCGGCGGTCTTCTTCTGCTCGGGGTCGGGCAGGATCGACCCCTCGCCCCTCTTCGTGATCGCCATGCCGTGCTCCTCTCTTCGCCACGCGAGGTAGTTCCTCGCGTAGACCCATCCATAGGCCACCGCCGTCGCCACGAAGCCCCATGCCTCGGTGACCACGGCGTAGACCAGCCACACAGGCTGCACGAGAAAGCCGATGAGCCATCCGACCTTACGCCTGCTCCCCGACAGCCACAGGCCGGTGATCCCCGCCGCAGCAAGGACGATCGACAACCACGACGCAGCGCTCACCGACGCCTCCTTCTGACGCGGCGCTCGCGCAGGAGTTCGAGGATCTCCATCCATGCGTAACGCCACGGACTCATGAGAGTCCCTCCATCCGAGTCCTCAGCGCCAGGTCGTGGTAGTCGGGGTTGAGGTCGATGCCGACGTAGCGGCGACCATTCCTGATTGCCGCGAGGCCGGTGGTGCCCGAGCCCGAGAACGGGTCGAGCACCGTGCCGCCCGGCTTGCAGCCCGCAAGGATGCAGCGCTCGGGGAGCGCGAGGGGGTAGACGGCGAAGTGCGCGCCGGGGAACGGCTGGGTGGCGATGGTCCAGACGTCGCCGGGGTTCTTCATCTCCCCGTACTGTCCGGCGTTCGGGCCTTGGGGTCGAATGGCAGCCTGCCCGCGTAGTGCGTTCGCGCCGTTGCGACTCGGCTTCGTAGTGGCTGGCTCCCGAATGGGGTCCAGGTCGAACCAGTAGCGCGGCCCCTTCGTGAACAGGAAGATGTGCTCGTGCTTCTTGCTCGGGCGGTCGGTCACCGACTCGGGCATCGCGTTGGGCTTGGCCCAGATGATGTCGCTGCGCAGCACCCACCCGTCGTCCTGTAGCGCGAACGCGACGCGCCACGGGATGCCGAGGAGGTTCTTCGCGGGGAGCCCTCCGTTCTGCGGTGCGTTCGCTCGATTGCGGACGTTGGTGATCTGCTGACCGCCTTGGGATCGGACGCTCTTGCCCTTGCCGTAGTTGCCACCACCGCCACCCGTGTACGAGTCGCCCAGGTTCACCCACAGCGTCCCGTCGTCAGCGAGCACACGGCGCACCTCACGGAACACCGCGACAAGACTCTCCACGAACTCAGACGGGGATGACTCCGCGCCAATCTGTCCGCCGATGCCGTAGTCCCGCAGGCCGAAGTACGGCGGGGACGTCACACAGCAGTCGACGGAGGCGTCAGGCATCCCGGCGAGCACCTCGCGAGCGTCCCCTGTCCACAGGGTCACGCGCTCGGTCTGCGTGTGGACCTCCGCGCTCACGAGGCACCACCCTCCCCTCGGTGCGCACGCAGAGCGGTGGGGTTGGCCTCGAAGAGCAGGTCCTGCGCTCGGTCGGTCTGAGGGGAGATCGAGTAGACGCTCAGGGTGTGAATGAAGCGGTCGCGAGCCAGCAGCGCCAGCAGCGCCATCGCCTCTCTCCCCGAGGTACGCACGGAGCCCCCGAAGCGGTTCCACTGCGACCAGGCCAAGATCACCTGGTCAGTGTCCGGGACCTTGTCGATGCTGCCCCGAGAGGGCTCAGGTGGCTTCGGGGCGTGCTTGGTGCTCACAAGTTCTCCTTCGTCCAGATGACCTCTTTGCGGTGCGTCCCCTGACTGTCACGTAGACCTCTGAGCGGGAGGAACGGCAACCACGTCGCGCCGTCCTGCTCTGCGACGATGACCTGCCCCGACCGAGACCGGCACCACTCCCCGAGGGCGACGAAGTCGAGGGACCTCGCGTCGTGCCCCTTCGGATACCCCTGCCCCTTGCGCCACCACACGTCGTCCGCCTGAGGCTGGTAGGGCGGATCGACGAAGTAGGTCGCCTCCCCGTGGATCCCCGCGAGCGTGTAGTCACCGAGGTAGATCTCGACCTTGCCGAGCACGAGAGGTAACTCGGCCGCGATGTTGGCCTTCATCGTCTCCCACCGCTTCGCCATCCTCGGGGTGACGGTCATCCCCTTGACCCTCCCCCACGAGTTCGAGGCGGCCACGACGATGTGCATCGGATCACTCGTCCTCACCCCGGCCTCGATCGGAGGGAGTGCGAGCACATCCTCCGGGGACATCGACAGAAGCCGGTGCCAGATCTCGACGACACGGGGGTCACTGTCATAGAGCACGGCCCGCTCGGCCTTGCCGTGTCGAAGCGCGTGCATCGCGTACTGCGCCGAGCCAGCGAACGGCTCGACAACCAGGGGGAACTCGGGGTCGGGGTACCACCGGGCCATCGCACGCTTCGCCCCGTAGAAGTAGAACAAGTCAGCCTCCGACCTTGCGCAGGACGTCGCGCACGGGCCCCTTGTAGGGGTGGGCCCTGGCGTCCAGGCTCACGACGACGCCGGTGAACTCCTGGCCCTGACTCAGCGGAGAGGGCGGGCAGACGACCGCGTCTCCTACGGCGACCTCGAAGGGGGCTCGGTAGACCAACTCCATCGTCGTCTCCCGACCCCACTGCGCGACATGGGGCATGTCCACGAGCACCACGACGCGATCGTCCTTGGGCTCGACCTCGATCTGCTCCAGTCCGATGGCCTCGACGTCGGGCGTGTCGAGGGCGGGCGTGTCGAGTACGGCGCTCACGGCTTCTCCATCTCTCTCGTCAGGAGGAGGTCGTGCCAGTCGCACAACCTCCCCCAGGGCAGCCCGAGGGAGTGCCACAGCGTGTCGGCCAGGCAGACGAGCGCAAGCGCCCCGGGGAGACAGACCTCCCCACGGTCCCTGAGCCACTTGGCGATCATGCGCACGCTCCCTCATGGGCCGGGGCCTTGCAGTCCCAGCACAGCAACTCTCTAGGCGGATTCCATAGAGCGTAGGGCACCAGGCTCTCGGAGACAAGGCGCTGGACCTCCACGTCCGGAAGGTCGGCGGGGTCGGCCGCCCAGGGGTTGTCCACGACCCACACGTCGCAGTAGGCGCTCAGGTAGTCCCCCAGGCGCTTGGTGGCCTTGTACCCGGCGTTGTCGTTGTCCATCCACAGGACCGTGCGCCGGTGCACGGAGATCAGCGAGCACTGCCGGTCGGTGACCTCGGCCCCGAAGGTCGCCTCCAGGTGCATGTGGTGGGCGTGGGCCAGCACGCTCAGCGGCGACTCGACCACGAGCGCCCCGGTGGCCTTCTGGTCGAAGTTGAAGAGCGTCTGGTCCTTGGGCATCCCCGGCGTCGAGGCGTACTTCGGGGTCCCGTCGTTGATGATGCGCCGCGACTGCCAGCCCACGAGGTCGCCGCGCCAGAAGTGCGGGATGATGATCCGCTCGCTGGAGACCTCCTTGCCGCCGACGTTCATCCGGTAGTCCTGGGCGTAACCGATCTTGAAGCGCAGCATCGTGGGCATCGGGATGCCGCGCCCGCCTTGCTCTGGCGGGTCGGTCATGTAGGGGTGGATCAGCATCCAGGGGCGCAGCACCTCCTCGCTCATCTTCGGCATCGGCTCGCGTGCCTGCGACTG
>CALAFV010000630.1 GCA_937891445.1 uncultured Phycisphaerales bacterium
TTGTGTGGTGGTGATTAGCGGCCCACGACGAGGAGTTGCTGGAAGAGTTGGTCGGCGGTGGTGATGACGCGGCTGGAGGCGGAGTAGCCGGTGCTGGCGAGGATGAGGTTGATGAACTCCTGGGAGAGTTCGACGTTGGAGAGTTCGAGGGCGCCGCCGACGATGCGGCCGGTGCCGAGATCCTGGGGGGTGGTGACGACGGGGGCGCCGGAGTTGGGGCCGGCGGCGTACATGTTGCCGCCTTCGTCGATGAGGCCCTCGGGGTTGGAGAAGGCCGCGAGGGCGATCTGGCCGACGACGCGGGAGAGGCCGTTGGTGAAGGCGCCGTAGATGGTGCCGTCCTGGCCGATGGCGTAGGCGGAGAGGGTGCCGAGGGGGGAGCCGTCCTGGTAGGTCGCCGCGAGGCCGGAGGTCTGGGAGGTCAGGGCGGTGACGTTGTCGGAGTCGGAGGCGAAGGAGACGGTGAAACTGAGGGGCTCCTGGGCGCCGGTGCCGGCGCGGTTGATGATGACGGGGATGTCGGGGGAGCCGGTGACCTGGCCGTGGGCGTCGAAGGCGATGGTGCCGGAGCCGAGGAAGAGGCTGAGGTCGGAGTCGGCCTCGGACTCGAGGTGGTAGCGCCAGACGGTGCCGCCCTCGCCCGCGGTGCCGCCGCGGGACTCGAGGGTGAGGACGATGTCCACATCGATGGGTGTGCCGAGGGAGTCGAAGACGACGAAGGTCGTGCGGACGGACTCGCCGTCGGCGGAGGCGGTCTTGTCGGGGGTGAAGGGCTGGCCGAGGGCGTTGCCGCTGCCGCCGGGGCCGCTCATGAGGCGGATGTCGGCGGTGTCGATGGCGATGTCGTTGGCGGCGCCGGTGTTGCCGACGATGGTGATCTGGCCGGTGGCGGGGTCGATGGTGACGCCGGGGGTGGCGCCGTCGGGGTTGGGGCCGGAAGTGGTGTCGATGCCGAGGGCGGCGGTGAGGAAGTCGAGGAGGTCCTGGACGGTGGTGGTGGCGGTGATGTCGAAGGAGGCGGAGGGGAGGACCTTGGAGCCCTTCTCGATGCCGCTGAGGGTGATGGACTGGCCGGCGGCGAAGAGGGCGTTGCCGGGGTTGTTGGAGTCCTCGATGTCGGTGAGGAGCGTCGCGGGGCCGGCGGGGTTGGAGGTGAGGTCGGTGAGGGCCTGGAAGAGGATGGTGGAGCCCTGGGTGGGGACGGCGCCGCCGGCGTTGAGGTTGCCGGTGAAGCGGACGTTGCGGGTGGCCTCGGCGATGGTGAGGGAGCCGATGGGGATGGAGAGTTCCTGGAGGCGGCCGGGGATGATGTTGAAGTTCTGATCGACGCCGAAGCCCATGACGCGCTCGCCGGTGACGGTGACGAGTTGGTTGAGGGCGTTGGGGCGGAAGGCGCCGGCGCGGGTGTAGAGTTGCTGGCCGCCGCGGGAGACGATGAAGAAGCCGTCGCCCTCGATGGCGAGGTCGCGGCCGTCGCCGGTGGCGGAGATGGCGCCGCCGGTGAAGTCGCGCTGGGTGCCGGCGATGCTGACGCCCAGGCCGATCTGGCCGGGGTTGGTGCCGCCGGTGACGGCGGAGGGGCCGGAGCCGAGGGAGAAGGTGCGGGCGAAGGCGGTGGAGAAGAGGAGTCGCGAGGACTTGTAGGCGATGGTGTTGACGTTGGCGATGTTGTTGCCGATGACGTCGAGGTTGCGGGCGTTGGCGGTGAGGCCGGAGAGGCCGGTGAACATCGCGGTGGTGGAGGCCATGGGGGAGTCCTCAGGGGGAAGGCGATGGGGAATGGGCGGTGGGTGATGGAAGGATCACGAAATTGTGCGTTGTTCGGCGAGGAGGTTCAGGAGGTCGGGGTTGGTGGGGAGCGAGGGGCCGGGGGGAGGGAGGGGCTGGTCGTCGGTTGAAGAGCCGGGGACGGTGATCACGCCGTCGATGCCGGTGAGGGCGGCGCCGGTGAGGGAGGCGAGGTCGACGTGACGCGTGATTGTGCGGGTGCGGACGTCGAGGACGAGGGTGAGGCCGTCGATCATCACCAGGGGTGAGGAGAGGCCCTCGGCCTCGGCGCGGTCGGCGGCGAGGGAGAGGCGGGCGAGTTGGTCGTCGGTGAGGTCGAGGTCCAGGCCGCGGGCGAGGGTGACGGGCGTGCCGCTGATGATCTCGCCGGCGGCGGCGCGGGCGAGGAGGTCGGCGAAGGCGCCGGGGGCGGCGGTGGTCGGCGCGGCCTGGGGCTGCGGCTGGGGCGCGGCGGCGGGGGGCGCG
>CALAFV010000631.1 GCA_937891445.1 uncultured Phycisphaerales bacterium
GGTCGCGCGGATGATGGAGGCGCGGATCGTGACCGGGCCGTTTGGCCCGGTGGGGCTAGTGAACTCGCCGACGGTCGCGGTCTCGCGGCGGACGAGGGACATTTCCGTCGCCGTCATCGCGTCGAGGGCCGAGCGCTGGGGCCCCTCCGTGCGCACCTGCTGCCGCGAGGCGGCGATGAGCGCAGCGCCGGCGAGGCAGGCCGCGGCGACGATGATCGTGGACCGATGCATCCGAAACAACTCCTTCCGTGGGCCGATTCTCCGGACGGCGGGGCTCAGTATGCCGCGCAGGCCTCGATCGCCTCGCGGATGCGGTTGGCGTCCGGGAGGTACTCGAGTTCGAGTTTGTAGTACGGCATGACCGTGTCGAAGCCGGTGACGCGCTGCACCGGGGCCTCTAGGTGCAGGAAGCACTTCTCCTGGATGATCGCGGCGATCTCGGCGCCCAGGCCGGCGGTCTTGGGGGCCTCGTGGACGACGACGCAGCGGCCGGTCTTCTCGACGCTGGCGGCGATCGTGTCGATGTCGATCGGGTAGATCGTCCGCAGGTCGATGAGTTCGACGCTCATGTCCTCCGGCAGGTCGGCCAGAGCCTTGATGCAGTCGTGCACGCAGGCGCCCCAGGAGATGACGGTGACGTCGTCGCCTTCGTCGATGATCTTGGCTTTGCCGATTGGGATCGTGTACTCGTCCTCCGGCACCTCCTCGCGGAAGGCGCGGTAGATGCGCTTGGGTTCGAAGAAGAGGACCGGGTCGGGGTCGCGGATCGCGGAGATGAGCAGACCCTTGGCGTCGTAGGGCGTGCTGGGCATGACGACCTTCAGCCCGGGGTGGTGGGCGTAGATCGCCTCGGGGGAGTCCGAGTGCAGTTCCGGGGCGTGGATGCCGCCGCCGACGGGGACGCGGACGGTCATCGGGACCGTGATCGCGCCGCGGCTGCGGGTGCGGTACCGCGCGGCGTGGTTGACGAGTTGGTCATACGCCGGTCCGAGGAAGCCCTCGAACTGGATCTCGGGGATCGGGCGCATGCCGGCGATGGCCAGGCCGATCGCGGTGCCCATGATGCCGGACTCGGCGAGGGGGGTGTCGACGACGCGGTCGGCGCCGAAGCGGGCCTGGAGCCCCTCGGTGACGCGGAAGACGCCGCCGTTCTTGCCGACGTCCTCCCCGAGGATGATGACGCGGGGGTCCGCCTCCATCTCCTGGGCGAGGGCGAGGTTGATTGCCTGGACGAGTGTGAGTTGCGCCATGGCTCGGTCTCTACTGGCGGTTGGCCTTCGCGGGGTGCGTTCTGGACTTCTGCGGATCGATTCGTTGCAGGCTTACGACAATCGTGGTGTTGATGATGACTTCGTGTCCTTCGCCGTCCGTCACATGCATGACACGGAGATTCTTCTCTGGAATCCAGACGAAACCGGGGGGTTGATCTCGAAGATCCGTCCGTCAACCAAGGTATGAGGAACGGTCTGAACGGCTTGGCGTTCTTCCAAGAGTCAGTTCTTCGTGCGTCATGGCCGCGCTCCGTTGCGTGCGATCACACGTGCTCGGGGGCGCTCTTCAGCCCGATTTGCGTCGGGTCCTGACCGAGCGAGTGCGTGCGCAGCGTGCGCTTCTGGATCTCGAGTTCCCGGTCGAGCGTCGCGAACGTGTAGTCGAAGATGTCGTCGGTCGTGGGCTTCTCGATGCTTTCCGCTGTCTTGACGACCTCGGCGACGATCGCCTTGGCCTTCTCCTCGGCCTGCTGCTGCTTGGCGTCGTCCCAGAGGCCCTTCTTCTCGAGGTACTTCCGCAGGCGGATCACCGGGTCGCGGCCGCGCCAGGCCTCGACCTCCTCCGCGTCGCGGTAGCGGCGGGCGTCGTCCGCCGTCGTGTGG
>CALAFV010000632.1 GCA_937891445.1 uncultured Phycisphaerales bacterium
AGCACCTCGCGGGGCAGTATGCTGGGGGCGAGGGTGGGGCCGGGGCCGAGTTCCCCGAACTCGCCCCCGGCAAGACGCTCGTCGGCCTCATGCGCCGGATCGAGCGGTCCATCAAGGTACTGACGCATGACGACCCCACCCCGCCAGCACCGTAATCGCCGCGCCACCCTCGTGCGGACCGTCGCCGTCGCGGCTCTCGTCGCCGTCATCGGGTGCGAAAAGAAGCCCCCGCCCAAGCCGCCGCCGCCTCCCCCGCCGCCTCCGCCGCCCCCCGCGGCGCCGGAGCCGATCACGGTGGACGGCCTGCTGCAGACGATGAACGCCGACCCGCGCGTGCAGTTCCCGCAGGCCAAGGCTCCCACCAGCGAGTCCTTCGCTCGCGCCGTCATCTCGCTGGCCGACGCCATCGTCCGTGGCGACTCCGCCAAACTCCGCCCGCTGCTCACGCCCCCCGACCGGGCGGTCCTCGAGCAACTCGAGGGCAGCGAGCAGTGGACCGCCGAGACCTCCAAACTCGAGGCCGCGCGCGTCGTCTACGCCGGCGAGGGCGTCCTCGGCGCGCCGCTCGCGGTCCTGGCCCTCCAGGCCCCCGACGGCGCATACCTCCTCGGGTGGAACGCCACGAACATCGGCGACACCTGGGTCTTCAGCAGCGTGCCGACCAGCGCCACCGTCCGCTCACGGGCCTCGGAGTGGGACAACGTTCCCCTCATGGGCCTGATCGCGGTGCCCACCGGCGTCGAACTCACCGATGTCGATGCCGCGGCCGCGCAGGAAGTCCTCGACGAGGTCAAGAAGAAACTGCAAGAGATGGCGCCCGAGGACGACAACAACAAGGACATCGAGAAGCGCACGCCCGCCGGCCCGGTCAAGATCCCGCAGCCCGGCAGCGGCTGAGCCGGCCCCGCCTCCTCTCCCGCCGCGCTGTTCCCCCGCACCCCAGACCGCCGGCCATCGCCGGCCGCGAGGTTTATCATGGCCGAATCCAGCCCCCGTGTCGCCATCGTCACCGGCGCGTCCCGCGGCATCGGCCGCGCCATCGCCCTGCGCCTGGCGCGCGACGGCCGTCACGTCGTCCTCATGGCCCGCTCCGAGGGCCCGCTGACCGAACTCAAGAGCGAGATCGAGTCCGCCGGCGGCGCGGCGAGCGTCGCCGCGGTCGACGTCGCCGACCCCGCGGCCTTCGCCGCCGCCATCGAGAAGGCCGCCGCCGACCTGGGCCGCCTCGACATCCTCGTCAACAACGCCGGCATCACGCGCGACAACCTCATCCTCCGCATGAGCGACGATGAGTGGGCCAGCGTCATCCAGACCAACCTCACCAGCGCGTTCGTCGCCATCCGCGCCGCCGCAAGGCCGATGATGCGCGGCCGCTTCGGGCGCATCGTCAACATCGCCTCCACCAGCGGCCTGGTCGGCAACACGGGTCAGGCCAACTACGCCGCCGCCAAGGCCGGCCTCGTCGGCCTCACCAAGACCATCGCCCGCGAACTGGGCTCCAAGGGGATCACCGCGAACGTCGTCGCCCCCGGCTTCATCGAGACCGACATGACGCGCGACCTGCCGCAGCAGATCAAGGACGGCGTCATGCAGATGATGGCCGTCAAGCGCATGGGCACCAGCGAGGACATCGCCGCGGCCGTCGCCTACGTCACCAGCGACGAGGCCGGCTTCCTCACCGGGCAGGTCATCGCCGTCGACGGCGGCATGACGATGTACTGACCCGTCCGTTACTCGCTCGCGCTCCCCTCGCCCCGCCCGCTGACCGCATCGTCGCAGAACTGCACCGCCTCTGCGACGCTCACGGTGAAGACTCCCGCCTCGCCCTGGTCCAGCGCCTGGCGCCACCGGCGGTACCCATCCTCCGACTCCGCCGTATCCACATCCCGCTCCAGCAGCCGGATCACGCTCCCGCGCAGCGCCGCCGCGGCGAACGGCAGGTGCGCGATGCTCAGGATCGCGCCGTCCGGGTCCGTCGGGTGCGGGATCTCCACATCCTCGACCGCGACGCTCACGACCTCCCCGTGCCCCGGCAGATCATCCACGCGCAGCACGACCACCGTGCTCAGCGGCTCGTGCGCACGCGAGTGGTAACTCCACCGCTGGCCGGGCTCGAACGGGATGGGCTCGGTCTTGTCGGGTGTGCCCGGGTGCATGGTTACTTCCCTTCGGCCCCTTCCGCGATCCGCTGCGGGTCGGCCGCGGCTTCATCGGGCGGGTGTGCCGCTGCCTTTGCTCCAAAGCCCGCGATCAGCACGATCCCCGCCAGCACCATCACGACGCCGATCCCCTTGGCCGCGTTCATCGGCTCGCGCAGCACCAGCCACCCGAGCAGCACCGCGACGGCGGGGGCAAGTGTGAACGCGATGGGCTTGACGGTGGAGATCGGCCCGTGCGCCAGGCCGAGATAGAAGAAGAAGACTCCCGCGAAGCCGGCGAGGAACGCGGACCCGAGCGTCAGTTTGAGCAGCAGCGGCGTCGGGGCGGTCCACCAGCCGCGGGGCTCGGAAGCAGACTTCAGGATGTGGTACGCGACGATGTAGACGATCGCCGCGGGGATGATGCCCACCAGCGCGCGGACCAGCACGACGGTCATCGGGCCGACCTTGCCCGAGTGCAGCACGCTCTTGGTGAACATCTCGCCCAGGCCCCAGCACAGGCCCGCGAGGATCGCGAAGACGACGGCTTTCATGGGGCCAGTGTAGGGGATAGGCAATGGGGAATGGGCAATGGGCAATGGAAGAGACAGGCGGCCTCACTACGGCCGCGGCGTGATTCGGCCCCTTGCTTCTTCTAGTGCCTGGTGCCTGATGCCCAGTGCCTCTCTTGTCATCTACGGCGTGTCGCGGCCGACGACGACGCAAGTTGCCTGACCCTGCGTGGGCCACCGATGTCATCCTGCTGGGTGGAGGTATCCCAGGTGGAGTTCGGCGTGGCGCAGGTGCGCCTGCTTCCACTGCTCGTGGGTCAGGGGCCCGAAGACGGGGTTGGGGTGGGTCGGCGCCGATTGCTCCAGGCGGTCCAGCGCGGCGGTCAGGCGCGACAGACCCTCGTCCAGTGTGAGCGGCTCGGTCGCGACAGTTCCTCCTTCGACCTTGGGGATGCGGAACCCCCGCGGCAGCGGCTTTGAGAGGAAACGCCCCTTTGCCAGCGGCGCCAGCGCACGGACGAACCACGGCGGGCGGATCTGCGGCGGGTAGCCGTCGAACGCGAAGTCGATCCACGCCGCGAGGTGGCCGAAGGTCTGGCCGGCTGTCCAGTTGCCGCTGCGGCGCAGGGCGCCAGCGCGCTCCGCCGCGGCGATGCGCTCGGCCTCGCGCCGGATGTCGTCGAGCGATGTGAACTTCAGCGTTCGGAAGTCCGCGACGGTCTTTGTGTTGATCGGACCGGTCATGGCGTGATCCTATCAGACTCCGTGCGGCTGCGAACGGCTCGCGAGCCGAGTTGCGGGAATACCGGCCCGCGACTGTGTGATTCAACGGACACAGCCATCACACAAGGAGCCCCGCCATGCCCCACCGTCGCAGGACGATCGCCCTGCCGACTCCGGCACGACCTGCTGGGGCTGAAGACGGACACGAGCCTGGCGGTGAGCGACGCCGCGATCGCGGACCGCGCGAGCATCACGGGCCGGTGCATCGCCGTGGGACCGGAGTTTGTGGTCATGGAGGTCCAGAACGAGGAGGTGTGGATCCCGCGCGGGAATGTGCTGGTGATCCACTCCCGCGAGCGATGATCCGCGCGTTCGGTTACACTGGGGCCACGAGCGCGCAGACCGCGCCTTGCTCAGGAGCCCGTTCATGCCGACTTCCAAAGACCTGCTGGCTCAGGCCAAGAAGACCCTCGATTCCAACCGGATCAACCGCGTTCCGCACGAACAGTCCGTTCGGAAGACCGAGAAGGAGCTTGGGGAGTTCGCGAAGCTCAAGCTGATCCTCAAGAACTCCCTCGGCGCGACGGACCACAGCTTGAGCGTTCTCAACGGCCAGCTGGCCAAGCTCAACGCCGGACTGACCGAGCTCAACAAGAACGCCCCGGTCTTTCGAGCCCCGGCGGACGCCAAGGTGTACGCCCAGCTCAAGGCGGAGTACACCGAGTCGATCAAGGCCGGCATGGCGGTCTCCAAGGCGTACCAAGATCTGAAGAAGGCCGTGCAGGCCGCGATCAAGTAGCCCGGCGGGCGACGGCCCGAGCTCGCGAGAGCCGCGCGACGCCATGCCGCTGCGACCTGCGGGCTTCTACGGCGAACGTCCGACCCGGTATGCTGGTGTCGTGGCGGACACGACGACCGAAACCGATCTGCAGGCCCTGGAACGGTTCATCGTTGACAACGACGACCTCCTCGCGCTCGAGGAGGCCATCGGCAGATTCAACATCTTCGACGCGCTGGGCGTCGCCCGCGCCGAGATCCGGCACTCCAACTTCCTCGCGTGGCTGCTGGATCCATCGGAGTCGCACGGACAGGGCGACCTGTTCCTCAAGGCCGTGCTGATGGACCTGCTGCGGCAGGCCCCGCCCTCGCTCCGCCCGCTGAGCCCCGTGGAGCTCGACGGGGTTGAGATGCAGGGTGTCGAGATCCGGCGGGAGTGGGAGCACATCGATCTGCGTATCGTGTCGCATCGTCCGTCGTTCGTAGTCGCCATCGAGAACAAGGTCGATTCGGGCGAACATTCGAACCAGCTCCGACGCTACAAGGACACGATCGGCCGCCACTTCGCCAGCCTGCCAGCCCTGTTCGTCTTCCTGACACCTGACGGCGATGAGGCGAGCGATGACGACTGGGTGAGCTATTCCTACGCCGATCTGCATCGCGTGCTCCAGCGCGTCGCCCGTATCGGCGCCGGCGCGATCGGAACGGACGTTGCGGTATTTCTGGAGCACTACCTCCGGCTGATCGGGAGCCGTTTCATGCAGGATCCGAAGATCGACGAGCTGTGCCAGCGCATCTATAAGAACCACCGGCAGGCGCTCGACCTGCTGTTCGAACGCTGCGGCGGCGGTTCGAGCCCCATCTTCCAGGCCTGCCTGGATTCCCTTCGCGCGCATCCGGACAAGTGGTATATTCTCAACACCACGTCGAAGCGCATCGACTTCGTGCCCGCGGGGTGGGAGCGGTGGATCCCGCCGCTGTGCTCGCTCCCGAAGCAGGACCCCCGGTTCTGGATCCGGCTGTGGATCTCGTGCGCGGCGACGTACAGCGACATCGTGTTCGAAATTGCCCCCTGCAAGGACGCGGAGCTGCGCAAGCGCGTCGTGGACCGCTTCCGGCAGCACCCGGAAGAGTTCCCGTTCGTCAAGCAGAAACTCAAGGTCACCGACAACTGGACGCGGCTTTTCAGGATCGTCATCCAACGCTGGGATGACGGCGACCCTCCCGAGGTGGACGAGTTCATGCCGAAGTTCGAGGCGGCCCTGTCCAAAGCGGCCGCAAACCTCAAGGGCGCCGAGCAGGCGCTCAGGCAGGTCTGCGGCGTGTGAGCAGCGCCGGGAAAGCAAGACGCCCGCCCCAGCCGGGACGGGCGTCTTTTGTTTGTCTCGGAAAGAGAGGTCGGCTCAGCCGGCCTTCATCTTCTCGGCCTTCTTGCGGGCGTCGTCGAGGGTGCCGACGTACATGAACGCGCCCTCGGGGAGGTCGTCGCCCTCGCCGTTGCACAGACGCTCGAACGAGTCGATCGTCTGATCCAGCGGCGTCGTGACGCCGGGGAAGCCGGTGAAGACCTCGGCGACGTAGAACGGCTGGCTGAGGAAGCGCTCGATCTTGCGGGCGCGGGAGACGATGAGTTTGTCCTCTTCGGAGAGTTCGTCCACGCCGAGGATCGCGATGATGTCCTGGAGTTCCTTGTAGCGCTGGAGGATCGACTGCACGCGGCGGGAGACGCGGTAGTGCCGCTCGCCGAGGATGTCGGCGGAGAGGATTCGGGAGGTCGAGGCCAGCGGGTCCACGGCGGGGTAGATGCCCTTCTCGGCGATGCCGCGGCTGAGCACGACGAACGCGTCGAGGTGGGCGAAGGCGGTCGCCGGGGCCGGGTCGGTCAGGTCGTCGGCCGGCACGTAGATCGCCTGCACGGAGGTGATGGCGCCCTTGCTGGTCGAGGTGATGCGTTCCTGGAGTTCACCCATCTCCGTGGACAGCGTGGGCTGGTAACCCACGGCGCTGGGCATGCGGCCCAGCAGAGCCGACACCTCGGAGCCCGCCTGCGTGAAGCGGAAGATGTTGTCGATGAAGATCAGGGTTTCCTTGCCGGAGGCGTCGCGGAACTCCTCGGCCATGGTGAGGCCGGAGAGGGCGA
>CALAFV010000633.1 GCA_937891445.1 uncultured Phycisphaerales bacterium
GGATCCGTCGCGCCCGCCGTGCTTTGCCATGCGCGGCCTGGAGGCGGGCGGGGGCGGGGCCCGGAGTGATCGGACGCTGGGAACCGGCCGGGGCCCGGGGCGTCTAACCTCCAGAGGCAGGGAACGCCTCCGTGGGGGTCGGAAGGAGCGGCATATGGCTGCGAGCGTGAGCGGGAACGACCGGGGGCGTGGGCGGGCGGCTCGGGCGGGCTTGGCCGTGGCGGCGGCGCTGGGGGTGTGGGGGCTGGCGGCCCCGGCGGTGGCCCAGAGCGGCGCCGGCAGCGCGAGCGGCGGATCGACGGCCGTGGCGGCGGACCCGGGGTACGTGAACCTCGCCAAGTTGACGCGCCGGATCACGATCGACCTGAGCGACCAGCGCCTCGAGGATGTGATCAACTTCATCGCGGAGGTGACGCAGGCGGAGATCGAGCCGCACTGGCGCACCGACTCGCGGGACGGCCTGGACCGCGAAGCACGGATCACGCTGACGGCCAAGAACATGCCGGCGCTGACGCTGCTGGAGCGTGTGCTCGAGAAAGCGCAGACGGACTTCGCGCAGAACACGTGGCAACTCACCAGTTACGGCTCGGTGGAGATCGGTCCCAAGGACGTGCTGAACCGGCGCAAGCGGCTGGTGATCTACGACGTCAACGACCTGCTGACGGAACTGCCCCGGTTTTACGACGCGCCGCAGATCGACCTGCAGGGCGTGCTCCAGCAGTCGCAGGGCGGCGGGGGCCAGAGCCCGTTCACCAACATCCAGGACGAGCGCAGGAGCCGGGACGAGGAGGAGCAGGATCGGCGCGACCGCATCGAGAGGCTCATCGACCTCATCCAGACGTTCGTCGAGACCGAGCAATGGCAGGACAACGGGGGTGACGGCGGAACGATCCGCTACTTCCAGGGCGCGCTGCTGGTCAACGCTCCGGACTACATCCACCGGCAGATCGGCGGGTACACCTTCTGGCCGACGCGGCAGACGTACACGAACGCCGCGGGCAGGCGGTACGTCAGCCTGGGGATGGATGTCGGGATCAGCAAGATCGACGGCTTGGCGCTCGAGCCGGTGACGGCGGTCGTCGGCGGGCGGCTGGTCCCCAGCAACCCCGGCGGCGGCGGCAACACCGGCAAGCCGGGGGAGGGGCAGAAGCCGGGCGACGGCGGCGTGCCCAAGGACGGGAGCCAGCCGAAGGACGGCGGCTCGAGCGGCGGCCAGTCCGACAAGAAGTGAGATTCACACGTTTGTTCCGGGGCGACAACGACGCCCAGCGCACAGGCCCTCCTCGTCTTGCGGCGGGGAGGGCTTTTCGTCGTGGCAAGGCGTGAGCCGGCATCCGGTCACGCGCCGCCTCTCCGGCGGGACGACAGGTTGGCGGCCTCGATCAGCGCCCACCCGGCCCTGGCGCTCCGCTTCTTCGGCGCACGGGGGTCGTCGTTCATCGCCAGTTCGAAGCAGCAGTGGTGCCCGTAAATGTCCTCGGGCTTCATGCTCGGCTTGGTCTCATCGAAGAAGGCCCACGTGACCGACCCGACCATCCCGACGCCGACGTGGCGCTGCTTCCGGTGGCGGTTCTTCTCGTAGGCGAACGAGAAGAGGCGGAGTTCGCGGGTATCCCGCGTCGGCGGCCAATAAAGCGTCCGCTTGTCCATCAGTTCGATCGAATCGGGCGGCTCGCCGTATTCGTTGGGATGGCTCAGCCAGTGGCACATCTCCGCCATCGCTTCGAAATCCGGATCCCGGGCGGCCTTGGGCACCAGTTTCTTCTTCCCGAGTTCCGCGAGATAATGACGCGCCTGCAACGACATGTTGCGGTCGAGGCACTTCTGAATCAGGAAGTCGAGGCCCGCCTGATCGCCCATTTTCGCGGCGGCCCAGGCGGCCTCCATCTGGACATGGGGGGCCTTGTGTCGCCGGGCCAAGGCCAGCAGAGGCTTGCGACGCGAGGGGGAGATGAACGGCAGCGCCGCGCACGCGCTCACGGCGTAACTCGCCTGGGTGGGCTTCCTGCTTCCGAGGTACCCCGCGAGCGCCCTGGCCCCGGCCGCCGAGTCGAAGGGGTGCTTTCGCAGACCGTGCTCGCGGGCCGCGGCGTTGGCCGCGTCGAGGAGACTGACCGCGAGAAACTTCTGCGGCAGTGGCTTGCTCAACTTGGCGAAGAGCATCGCCGCTCCGGGGTGCCCCCTGCCGAAGGGGTCCAGCACCACCGACCACATATAGTGGTCGGCCTTGTACCCGCTTCGGGCAACGCGGGCGATGCATTTCACGCCCTCCTTCGTGCCGCAGTAGGCGAGCAGCTTCAGAGCAAAGAGCATCTCATCCGAAAACCGCTTGCCTCGGGCGACGGTCGCGTCCACCACGCGGATAAGTTCCCTGCTCGCGGCCGGCGCGACCTTTCGTGTGCTGCCGCAGTGGGGGCGTTCTGGAGAAGGCAGAGGGTCTCCACGAACGCGTCTGCATGCTCCTGCGTTGTCAGCGGCGCGGGCGTGGCCCGGAACATCGTGAGCACCGCATCGGCGGACCATTCGGCCTTCTTGTTCTTCTTCTTGCCCATTGGCGAACTCGCTCAGATGTGCGGGATCGGCAACACGATACCACACGCGCGGGCCGGTCAGCAAACCGGCCGCAGGCGCCGACATCCCGCCCGTGAGCGCCAGTTGTCAGTTCGCGTAGTCCGCCATCGGCGGGCAGACGCACACGAGGTTGCGGTCGCCGTAGGGGTTGTCCACGCGGGCGACGGGGGGCCAGAACTTGTGGTCGCGCAGCCACGGCAGCGGGTAGGCCGCCCGCTCTCGCGGGTACTTGTGCGTCCACGTGTCGCTGGTGAGGGCCGCGATCGTGTGCGGGGCGTTCTTGAGCGGGTTGTCGGCCCGGTCCAGGACGCCGGACTCGATATCCGCGATCTCCTGGCGGATCGCGATCAGCGCGTCGCAGAGGCGGTCGAGTTCGGCCTTGCTCTCGCTCTCGGTCGGCTCGATCATGAGCGTGCCGGGGACGGGGAAGGACATCGTGGGGGCGTGGAAGCCGTAGTCCATCAGCCGCTTGGCGATGTCGTCGATCTTGATGCCGGCGGACTTCTCCAGGTGGCGGCAGTCGATGATGAACTCGTGCGCCACGCGCCCGCCGCGGCCGGTGTACAGCACGGGGTAGTGCTCCTCCAGCCGCTTGGCCATGTAGTTGGCGTTGAGGATCGCGACCTGCGTCGCCTTCTTGAGCCCCTCGGCGCCCATGAGGGCGATGTACATCCACGAGATCGGGAGGATGCTCGGCGAGCCGTACGGGGCCGCGGAGACCGGGCCGATCGCCTTGTCCCCCGCCGACGCCGGCCGGCTGACGGGGTGGCCGGGGAGGAACGGGGCGAGGTGCTTGGCGACGGCGATGGGGCCCATGCCGGGGCCGCCGCCGCCGTGGGGGATGCAGAAGGTCTTGTGCAGGTTGAGGTGGCAGACGTCGGCGCCGATGTGCCCGGGGCTGGTGAGGCCGACCTGGGCGTTCATGTTGGCGCCGTCCATGTAGACCTGGCCGCCGTGCTTGTGCACGATGTCGCAGATCTCGCGGATGCCCTCCTCGAAGACGCCGTGCGTGCTCGGATACGTCACCATCAGCGCCCCCAGGTTTGCGGCGTGCTCCGCGGCCTTGGCGCGCAGGTCGTCGATGTCGATGTCGCCGCGGTCGGTCGTCGCGACGGGGACGACGCGGAAGCCGGCGATGACGGCGGAGGCGGGGTTGGTCCCGTGGGCCGACTCGGGGATGAGGCAGACGTCGCGGTGCCCCTCGCCGCGGGACTCGTGGTAGGCGCGGATCGCCAGCAGGCCGGCGTACTCACCCTGCGAGCCGGCGTTGGGCTGGAGGCTGACGGCGGCGAAGCCGGTAATCTCCGCGAGCCACGACTCCAGGTCGGCGAAGAGTTTCTGGTAGCCGCGGGTCTGGTCGGCCGGAGCGAAGGGGTGCAGACGCGCGAACTCGGGCCACGTGACGGGGATCATCTCGCTCGTGGCGTTGAGTTTCATCGTGCACGACCCCAGCGGGATCATGCTCTGCGCCAGCGACAGGTCGCGTCCCTGGAGTTTGAAGATGTAGCGGAGCATCTCCGTTTCGGAGTGGTAGGTGTTGAAGACCGGGTGGGTGAGATAGCCGCTCTGGCGGGCGAAGGCGGGCGGAATGTCGAGGCCGGCGGAGGCGGCGAGCGCGTCCACATCCTCCGAGCCCGTGCCTCCGAAGCAGGCGAGCAGGTCACGGATGTCGTTCCGCGTGGTCGTCTCGTCGAGGGAGACGCCGACGGAGCCGTCGCCGAAGTCGCGGAGGTTGATCCGCTTCGCAAGGGCGGCCTCGATGACCTGGGCGGCGGTCCGGCCCTTGGGGCGGATGCGCAGCGTGTCGAAGACCACGTCCTCGGCGATCTCGTGGCCGAGGCTCAGCAGGCCGGCGCGGAGCGCCTGGGTGTACGCGTGCACGCGCTGGGCGATGCGACGCAGCCCCTCCGGGCCGTGGTAGCAGGCGTACATGCCGGCCATGATCGCCAGCAGGGCCTGGGCTGTGCAGATGTTGCTCGTGGCCCGCTCACGCTTGATGTGCTGCTCGCGGGTCTGGATGGCCATGCGCAGCGCCACGCCGCCGCTGGCGTCGCGGCTGACGCCGATGATGCGGCCGGGCATCCGGCGCACATGCTCGTTGCGGGTGGCGATGAACGCGGCGTGCGGGCCGCCGAAGCCCATCGGCACGCCGAAACGCTGGGCCGAGCCGACGGCGATGTCCGCGCCCCACTCGCCGGGGGGCGTGATGAGCGTCAGCGCCAGCAGGTCCGTCGCGGCGACGACCTGCGCGCCGCCGGCGTGGGCACGCTCGCACAGGGCTTTGTAGCACTCGATGCGCCCATCGGTCGTCGGGTACTGCACGAGGATGCCGCAGAGGTCGCCCCTGGTGAAGTCCGCGGCGTCGGGCTTGCCGACGATCACCTTGATCCCCAGCGAGCCGGCGCGGGTGCGGACGACGGCGATCGTCTGCGGGTGGCAGTCATCCGCGACGTAGAACGCGTGCTTCGCGCCGGCACGCCCCCCGGCGATGGAGAAGCACATCGCCATCGCCTCGGCCGCGGCGGTCCCTTCGTCCAGCAGCGACGCGCCGGCAAGAGGCAGACCGGTGAGGTCCGCGACCATCGTCTGGAAGTTCAGCAGCGCCTCAAGCCGTCCCTGCGAGATCTCCGCCTGGTACGGCGTGTACTGCGTGTACCAGCCGGGGTTCTCCATGATGTTGCGGAGGATCACCGGCGGGGTGATCGTGTCGTAGTACCCCATGCCGATGAACGACCGGAAGACCTGGTTCTGCGAGGCGATGGCCCGCAGTTCCTGGAGCAGTTCGAACTCGCCGCGAGGCGTCGCCGAACCCGCCGCGCCGCTGAGCCGCAGCGGCTTGTCGAGGCGGATCGACGCCGGGACCGTCGCGTCGGTCAACTCGTCGAGCGTGCGGTAGCCCAGCGTCGAGAGCATCTCGTCGATCTCGGCGGGGCTGGGGCCGATGTGGCGGTGGACGAAGGTGTCGGAGGGGTTGAGCACGGCGGCGCCGGCGGGGTGGTCGCCCGCCTGCGGCGTGCCGTTGCGCGAACCGGGGGTGACTGCGACAGGGTGGGACGGCGTCGTGTGGGTGGAGGGCATGCGCTCTTCGCGTGCGGGGAACGGGGCGGGGGCCTTCGTCGGCGGCTGTGGCGGGTCCGGCGGCTGGCGGCGCACCGGTTGCAACGACGAAGCCGATGAGTTTCCGAACGCGGAACGGGACTGTAGGTTCACGCTCACCAAGCGGCTAGAACGCGCGTTTCGCAACCGCCGGCTTCACGGCTGGTAGCCCCGGTGGCGGCCGGTGGGGCCGTAGACTCCGGGGTTGGGGAGGCGGCAGGAATCCACGCGATGAAGCAGACACCCCGGGGCGGCAGGCTCGGCTTGGTTCTGGCTTTGATTCTCGGCGCCCCGTCCGCGGTGGTGGCGCAGCACGGCGCGACCGCGGCAAGGCCCGCGTCGGCCGCGGCGGTCGTTGCGAGGGACGTGTCGGCGGCGCTCCAGCCGAGCGACGAGGAGGTCGCCCGGTACCGCGAACACATCCTCACGCTCGCCAACCCTTACTTCGAGGGCCGGCGGCCGGGGACGCGGGGAAACGAACGGGCCGCGGAGTACATCGAGTTCTGGTTCCGGCAGTTGGACCTGCAGCCCGCCTTCCCGGCGACGACGACGGCCGCGGGGGGGAGTTACCGGCAGTCGTTTCCGTACGGGCGCGACATCGTGGTGACGGCCCAGTCGGTGCGCAGTGGGGAGGTGGTGTTCAAGGCCGGCGAGGATTTCGTGACCCTCGGCAACTCCGGCAGCGGCGAGGCCGCGGGGCAGGTCGTCTTCGTCGGCTACGGGATCAAGGAGGGTCCGAACGGTTTCACCAGTTTCCCGTCGGACGCGGCCGAGAAGGTCAAGGGCAAGATCGCGATGCTGCTGCGCTTCGAGCCCTTGGACGAAGAGGGCCGCAGCGCATTCACGGGCGGAGCGTGGAGCAACGAGGCGGCGCTGACGGCGAAACTGCGGGCGGTCGCCGCGCTGGAGCCCAGCGCGATCATCCTGACCTCGCCGCCGGGTGCGAGCGATGAGCGCATCCACCGACTGGAGACGACCGCCGCCACCGCGAGGAGCCTTGGGCGGCCGCTGTCGATTCCGGTCGTGATGGTCACGACGGACGCGGCGGACCGGATCGTGCGCTCGGGCGCCGATGGCCGCACGCTCGCGGATCTGCGGGCCTCGGCGGACCGCGGCCCCGAGGGATTCGTGCCGTTGGAGAGCCGGGTCGAGATCGCGGTCCAGGTGGATCGTCCCATGCGGAACGCGGACAACGTTGCCGCGGTGCTGCCGGGCAAGGGGGCGCTGGCGGACGAGTACGTGGTGATTGGGGCGCACTTCGACCACGTCGGGGATGGGGCGCTGGGCGGCTCGCGCGCGAGGGATGATGAGGCGGGGAGGATCCACTACGGCGCCGACGATAACGCTTCCGGCACCGCGGGGCTGCTCCTGAGCGCCGAGCGGCTCAAGCGTGTGTACGACGCGCTGCCCGACGGGGCCGATGCTCGGAGCGTGCTGTTCATCGGCTTCAACGCGGAGGAGATCGGGCTGGTCGGCTCGCGCCACTTCGTGGACAACTGCCCGCTGGACGCCAAGTCGATCTACGCCATGGTGAACATGGACATGATCGGGCGTCTGCGCGACGGCAAGATCGAGGTCGCGGGCACCGGCACGGCGGAGGGGTTCGAGGGGATCCTCGACCCGCTGTTCGCCGCCTCGGGGCTGGAGGTGGCGAAGGCGCCCGGCGGGCGCGGGCCGTCGGACCACGCGAGTTTCTACGGCAAGGGCGTGCCGGTGCTGCACTTCTTCACCGGCCTGCACGATGAGTACCACACGCCGCGGGACGTCGCGTCGCTGATCAACGTCGAGGGAGCCGCGAGGGTCGCGGCGCTGGCCTCTGAGGTCGCTCTGATGCTCTCGACGCGCACCGAGCCGCTGGTGTTCAGGAGCACCGACCCCCGCGCCAGCGACCCGCACGCGAGCGGGGACCAGGCGCAGCAGGGGATCGGCGGGGTCCGCGTGCGCTTCGGCATCTCGCCGGCGAGTTATGGCGATATCGAGCCGGGCGTCGGCGTCGGCGACGTGTTCCCGAACACCTCCGCGGCCGAGGCCGGCATCCTCAAGGGCGACCGGCTGATGAAGTGGAACGGCGAGCCGATCGCGGACGTGGAGTCGTGGATGGTCTTCCTGCGGAAGGCCAAGCCCGGCGACGAGGTCGAGGTCGTCGTCAAGCGGGGCGATCAGGAGATCCCGCTGAAGGTGAAACTCAAGGCCCGCGAGAGCGGGGCACGGTAGCCGCTGCATGATCATCTGCGGATGAGCCGCAGACCAACGCAGATGGACGCGGAGCAAGGTCAGGGCACAGGGCCACTGATCAACCCGGGTAACACGGATCAGCGGGTCAGGACGGGAAGCGGCGAGGCGAGTCGAGGCCGATCCATGACCTCCGGATCAGTGTGATCGGCGCTCGTCTGCGGCTGTTCTTCAGCCAACCCGTGTTGATCTGTGCATATCCGTGGCCGCCTGGCTACTTCTCAGAGCGGTCAGGAGAGCCAGACGAAGCGGAACTCGCCGCCCTCGTACGCCACCCACAGCCGGGTGTACGGCACGTTGCGGGCCGACTGGCCGGTCAGGCGCAGGACGAACATCCGCGGGCCGGCCTTCTCGAACAGGCACGTCGGGGTGCGCTCGCCGAAGGGCATGCGGGCGAAGGTCCTGGCGATGGCCCTGCGGGACTTCTGAAGGACGCGGAAGAGGTCCTCCGGCGTCTTGCCTTCGGAGGCCAGGTACTCGCGCGTCTTCTGGCTCAGCAGGTACTGGTCGAAGAGTTCAAACTGGTCCTCGTCGAGCGTGCGCTCCAGGTGCGTCATCAGGTCGCGCACCGAGCGGGAAACCAGGCGGACCTTCCCGTTGGGCAGTTCGATGATGATCCGGTCATCGCTGGGCGCCGGGTTGGGGAGAAGTTGGTTGGGCTCGACGATCGCGGGTTCCTGGGTCTGGGCGCCGTCGAGGCCGACGAAGAACGGCTTGTAGCGCAGCAGCCGCTCTTCCTGCTCGCAGGCGGCGAGGGCCGTCGCCATGGCGAGCAGCACCGCCGCGATCGTTCTGGTGCGAGGAGCGGTCACGGGGCCACCTCCGCCGCGGCGCTCCGCACGCCGACCACGGCCGGTTCCTCCCGTCCGCGGCGCCACAGGTCGTGGACGCGGAACTCCTCCCGGGGCTCGGGATAGTCCGTCCGGCAGTGGCACCCGCGCGACTCCTCCCGCCACCGCGCGGAACGAGCCGTCAGGGCCGCGGCCAGGAGCATGTTCTGCGTCTGCCACCCCGCGGGCTCGTCGAAGATCTTGTCGAGCGTGTAGCGGGCCCAGAAGTCGAGCATGTCCCCCATGTCGGCCAGCCGCGGGCCGGTCCGCTCGATCCCGGCGTTGCGCCACATCGCCGAACGCAGGCTCGAGAGGACGTCGGCCAGGTCGATCTCGCCGTGGTCGGAGGGCCGGATATCGGAGACGACGGCGATGGGCGCAACCGGCCCGGAGCCCCCCGGCCTCGCGGCCAGGTTCGTCTCTCGCGCCGCCCGCCCCGCCGCCTCACCGAGCACGAGTCCCTCAAGCAGCGAGTTGCTCGCGAGGCGGTTGGCGCCGTGCAGGCCGGTGCAGGCGGCTTCGCCCACCGCGAAGAGGCCGGGGACATCGGTGCGTCCGCACAGGTCCGTGGCGACGCCGCCGATCGTGTAATGAGCCGCGGGGTTGACGGGGATCGGGTCGGTCGCGGGATCGAGGTCGAACTTGGCCAGCAGCGCGGCGATGCCGGGGAACCGCTGGGCGAAGTCCTGCACGTGGCGGACGTCAAGGAAGACGTGCGTGCCGCCGTGCCTGGCGAGGTGGTGCACGATCGCGCGGGAGACGATGTCGCGTGGCGCCAGTTCGGCCATCGGGTGCACGTCGAGCATGAAGCGGTGGCCGGCCTGGTCGATCAGGTGCGCCCCCGCGCCGCGGATCGCCTCGGTGATGAGCCAGCGCTGCGTGCCGGCGAGGTACAGGCACGTGGGGTGGAACTGCACGAAGGCCATGTCGGCCAGCGTCGCCCCGGCGCGGTAGGCCATGGCCGGGCCGTCGGCGGTCGCCGTGCGTGGGTTGGTCGTCTCGCGGAAGATCATCCCCGCGCCGCCGCAGGCCAGGATCGTCGAACGGGCCCAGATCATCTGGAGCCCGTAGCGGGGGTGGTGCGTGATCGCCCCCATGACCGGCGCCCCCGGCTCGCGCGAGGGCGTGATCAGGTCCAGCGCGAAGCACCTGGTGAAGATCCGAACCCCCGCGACGGACCTGGCCCGCTCGAGGAGGCACCGCGCCAGTTCCGCCCCCGTGGCATCGCCGCCGGAATGCACGATTCTGTGCGAAGCGTGTCCCCCCTCGCGTCCGAGGGTCGGCTGGCCGGCGGCGTCGCGGTCCACCTGCATCCCCCACGAGAGCAGTTCGTTGATCCGCGCCGGGGCGTGCTCGACGACGTACCGCACGACGGGCTCGTCGCACAGCCCCGCGCCGGCCGTGAGCGTGTCCTCGACGTGGGAGTCGAACGAGTCGGCGGGGTCGAGCACTGCGGCGATCCCCCCCTGGGCCCACGCCGTGTTCGACAGCGTCGGCTCTTCCTTCGCGAGGATGATCACGTCCCCGCCCGGGCCGCCGGGTCCGGGGCCGTGCTCCGCGGCCGCGATGGCGGCCCGCAGGCCGGCCACCCCGGCCCCGATCACGAGCGTGTCCGTGAAGATCTGCGGCAGCAGGCTGGACCGGAAGGGGATGAGGTAGCGCCGCTGGTCGAAGAGGGGGTCCATGAGCCCGAACTTTACACCCCTGCCCCCCCGGCTCTGGCCGGCGGCTGGTCGCCGGCGGGGCCGAGGAACAGTTCGACCTTGCGGTTGAGGTACCAGGCGTGGTTCTCGAGGTGCCACGTGGCGTAGTTGGCGATGTCCCGGAGCGTCTGCTCGCCCTTCTGCGGGTGCAGGCCCGTGCGGGTCCAGCAGGAGGGGTCGAGGGCGGCGAGCCACTCGGTCGTCCAGCGGCGGAGGGTGTGTACAACGGCGACGAAACCCCCGATCGGGGGGGGGACGGTGAGCGGGCTGGGGGTCTCCGGGAGCGGGCCCCGGTACATCCCGGCGTCGATGGATGTGTCCTCGTCCCAGAGGGGGAGGACCGGGTGGTCCTCGGCGACGATCCGGCGCAGGCGGGTAACAAACAGGAGTTCGGCATCCGCTACATGACCGAGGAGGACCCGAACGGGCCACTGGCCGACCCCCATCTCCGGACGAAAGGCGGTGTCGAGTTGAGAATCGGTCAGGTCGAAGACGCGACGGTCGAAGTTCTCGACGCCGCGGCCGAAGCGGGTGATCAGGGCCGGGATGTCAAGGCGGGCAATCTCGGCGGCCTCGGGTTTGAGGGGAGCCGAGGAGGGGGAGCCGCTGGGCATTGGCTGGTCCTAACTTGGCCGTTTACGGCCACTTGGAACGAACAAGAAGGGGGCTCTGGGAGTACATACTTTGTAGCGGGAACCGACTGGGCGCACACCCCGGTCGTTTGGTCCGGCGGCTCGCTCCGGAGGCCCCGAGGGCAGCGGATCGCCTCCCTTCTGGCACGACGCCGCCCGCCGGACCTGTGACAGCCTCTTCTTCTCCTTCGCGGCCTTGTATCTCACGGGGTACAAGGCCGTTTTTGTTTGCGCCAGCAACGGTTTGTCCTGTGGCGGGTTGCGGCGGGAGGCGGTCGCGGCCGGCTAGGCTACGCCGATGACCCAGAGCACCGCATCCGCAGAGGGAGGGGGGGGCGGGGGTGGGGGCGAGCGCCGGCTGG
>CALAFV010000634.1 GCA_937891445.1 uncultured Phycisphaerales bacterium
TGTGCGCAAAACCGTTGATAAGCACACGGTTGAGGCGGGGAGGATGGGGAGAGGGAGGAGTCCGCTCACTTCGTTCGCGGCTCGTCGTGGGGGGTCGGTTCGCCGCTCGCGTGGTCAGCAGCCGGTGGTCGTAGCGGTGAGCCAGGCGGTGAGGAAGGCGGAGATGTCGGCGCTGGTGATGGCGCCGTCGGCGTTGATGTCGGCGGTGAGGGAACCGTCTTGAAGGCTGGTGAGCCAGGCCACAAGGAATGCGCTGATGTCGGAGGAGTTCACATCCTCGTCGCCGTTCCAGTCGGCGGGGCAGGTGACGGTGAGCGTGGCGGGGATGGTGGTCGTCTCGCCGCAGGCGGAGGTGAGGGTGAGCGTGTATTCGCCCGCGTCGGAGCGCCGCACGTTGTGAATCCTGAGCGTGACCGGCCACGTCATGGTGAGCAACGCGGGCTGGGGGTCGGCGATGCCGCCGCCGGGCGAAGCGCCGCCGGGGCCGGGAACGACATCATGGCCGTTGCGCTGCCACCGGCAGGTCACGAAGGCACGCTCGGCGAAACCGAGTTCCGGGATGGCGGTGAGCACGGCCGTGTCGCCGACGGAGACCGTCGTGGGCTGCGGGTGCGCGAAGATGCGCGGCGCTGCGCTCTCGACGCGGCGAGCGACACGGTGGGAGAAGGCGCCGTCCACGGTCTGGAACCAACCGGCGATCAGGAGGTCCGAGCCGGCCCCGGGGATGATGGCGCGCACCTCGCCGTCGGTCGTGGTGTCGAAGGCCCACGATGTGCCGGTCCATCGGAACAGGTGGTTCGGGCCGGCCGCGAGAAGTTGTCCCGCGTGGTTCAGGGCCAGGGTGCGGATCGGCAGGGTTGGACCCGGACCGGGGATGGACCAGGTTGTGCCGTCCCAGAAGCCGACGCTCGCGCCGCCGGCGGCGAGGACGCCGCTGGGGAGGCACTGCAACGCGGCGACGTGGCCGTTCTGGCCCGACCCGAGCGCGTGCCAGGCGGCGCCGTCCCAGCGTGCGATGTTGTTGGCGGCGAGTTCGCCGATGTGCGTGAACTGGCCGCCCGCGATGATGTCGCCGTCCGGCGAGAGCGCGAGGGCGAAGACGGAGGCCTGCGCCGGGATCGCCTCGGGGCCGGTGATGCCCGGACCCAGCGGATGCCAGGTGGAGCCGTCGAAGCGGGCGATGCGTCGGGCGGGGACGCCGTCGATCTCGGTGAAGTCGCCGCCGGCGATCAGATCACCATCGGGAAGAACCAGGAGCGCTCTGACCCCGCCCACGAGCGAGAACAAGGGGCGGGTGATGCTCGTGGCGAGGGGCGTCCAGGTCTGCCCATCCCAGCGGGCGATGCTCGCCGCGGGCGTGCCGCCGGCGGCGGTGAAGGAGCCGGCCGCGACGAGGCTGCCATCGGGCATCACGGCGAGGGCCGAGATGGGATAGGAAGCCGTGTCGGACCCGGCCGTGACGCCGTCACCGATGGACGCCCAGCCGTTGCCGTTCCACACGGCGATGTGGCTAAAGGTGGGGATGTGGCCCGCGACAACGTGGGTCAAAGGCAGCGGGCCGGGGCCGTCGGGGTCCCAGAGGGTCATGGTGACCGGGTAGCCGCCCAGCGCCAGGGGGTTCGGGCCGGGGAGCCAGCCCGGCTGGCACTGGGCGAGGCAGTCGAGGGCGGGGGCGCAGAGGGTCGCCAGAAGGGCGGGGATAAGGGAACGGGACATTCCACAGGCTCCGGCGACGGGTTTGGGGCATCATAACCAAACGGCGGCCGGGCTCCAAGGCCCGACCGGCGTCCTCGGCTTTGTGGTTCGCCCTGCCCGAGGCGGACGGGCTAGCAGCCGTTGGTGACGGCCTGGAGCCAGGCGGTCAGGAAGGCGGAGATATCCGACGAGTTGGCCTGCCCGTCGCCGTTGAAGTCGGCGGCGAGCGTGCCGTCCTGGACGCTCTGGAGCCAGGCTGTCAGGAACGCGCTGATATCGCTGGAGTTGATGAAGCCGTCGCCGTTCCAGTCCGCCGCGCAGGTGGCGATGCCGGGCCAGAAGCCGCCCAAGAGCGTGTAGCCGCCGCCGGAGAGCGGCGGGCCGGCGTCGGGCTGGCCGATGGTGCCGACGAGGGTGAAGGGACCGCCGGTCGAGACGCTGCCGCCACAGTCGATCGTGTACCAGATGATGCCGTCGGCAGGTTGGGCGGACGTCTGAGCGGCGGCGAGAAGCAGCATCAGGAGCGCGGCGGCGGATCGCGAGCGGGCGTGGACTGGCGCCATCATGTGGTTCCTCCCCGTGCGCTGGATGACTCACTTGGCGGCGACGGGCTCGGGCGGGGCGGGCTCCCGCAGGGCGGTGGGCTTGCCCCACGCTTCCGGGTGGAGGTACGTGCCGCGGGCGTGCGGCGGCTTGTCCTGCTCGAGGGGGATGCGGTTGGCCTCGGCGAAGGCGTCGCGGCGGATGCCGGTGACCTGCCAGGAGACCTCGACGCCGGGGACGCTGGTGCGGATGGTGAAGGTGTTGTCGCCGTCACGGATCTTGCGGACCACGCGGGCGGTGACGGTGTCGGGGAGGTCGGGGCGCTCGTCGATGATGGTGAGTTGGTAGCGGAAGTCGCGGTTGAGCGCGCCGAACCACTCCGGGAGCGTGATCGTGGCCGCGCCGGCGGCGTCGGTGGTCACCACGCCGTCGTAGATGTTCTTCATGTCGGGGGACTCGACGTAGGAGTGGTAGAGGTACTTGTTCTCCGGGTCGAGGGGGTGGTCGATCTTGAAGGCGCCGCCGCCCTTGGTGAGCGTGCCGCCGACGTTGAGGTTGTTGGTGACGGTGACGCCGCCGGCGGTCGTCCGCGCGATGGTGAGGGCGGGCGAGGGGTTCTCGACGCCGTTCTGGAGCCCGATGAACTCCGTGAGGTTGCTGGCGCCGTCGTGGCGGATGATCATGCCGAAGGAGCCGCTGGCGTTCTCGGTGAGCAGGATGTCGGCGTTGCCGCCGCCGACGCTCGGGCTGATCCACACGTCGCCGGTGCTGCCGCTGCCGCGGACGGTCAGACGCGGCGTCTGGGGCGTCTCGGAAGGGACGCCGATGCCGACGTTCCCGTTGGGGAAGATGGTCATCGCGGAGTTGTTGCCGCCGGTGCGGAAGTTCATGCCGGCGGCGTTGGTGTAGTAGATCCCGCCGTGAACGTTGCTTGCGGGGGATCCGAAGACCACGCCGCGCTCGCCGGCGTCGTCGGAGAGGATACTGACGTAGTTCTGGGCGATTCGCTCGAACACGGCAACGGAGGCGGGGTGAGCGGTCACGTTCTCCGCGGCGAACTCCAACACGTGCAGGGGTCCCTCCGGCTCGAGCGTGCCGATCCCGACCTGACCGTCGGCGTCCACGAAGACGGCCTGCGTCGGGAAACCGTCCACCGCATCGAGCGAGAACTCGCCGTTGTCCACGCCGTCGGCGAAGCCGGGGGGAAGGTCGACGATGCCCGCCCACGGCACGATGTTGGAAGCGAACGAACGCAGCGCGAGCGGGGCGGGCGTGACCCACTGACGCGGCGCGAGCGTCGTGAAGTCGCCGGACCCGGCCGGGGCGCGCACGGCGATCTCGAGCCAGAGTTCCGGGACCGTCAGGTGGGAGGGATCGGCCTGGAGTTCGACGGTGAAGCGGCCCTGGGTGACCGGGACGTCGTCGCGCGCGATGGTGACCAGTGGCGTACCGCCCGAAGGCTCCTGGAAGAGGGAGAACCGGAAGTCTGCGGGGCCGTTGACCAGCGCGCCGGCGAGGCGCAGTTGGCCCTGGTAGGTGAACGTATCGGGCTGGGTCGTGATGGTGATGCTCCAGCCGCCGAGTTTCCCGCCGTCGAACAGGCCCAGATCGTCTATCTTGTAGAGGCTCCACACACCGTTGGGGTCCGTTCCGACGAAGACAGCGAGGGCGTCGCCGTGCGGCCCGGGGGGCGCCGGGGGGGAAACGCGTCGCCCGCTCCGATGTTGGTGGGGGAGTAGGTGCCGCTGGTGATGAGCCCGGAGTCGGGGAGGGGCGGGGCTCCGTCGGCGAACACGAGGTCGACGCCCATGAGGTTCGCGGCGCCGCCGCAATCCGACATCAGGACCACGGTCTGTCCCTGCGGTCCCACGAGCAGGACGTCCATGTCGTCGGGGAATCCGTGCTCGAGGCCATACAGGGCGACCGTGACGGACACAATCCGGCCGGAAAGGCCCGACACGAGGATGGTGCTCGGGTACGGCGAGGCGGGTCCGAAGCCGGGGACCACGATGGGCTCCGGGTTCGAAAACGTCTGGGCCGGCGCGAGGGCGGCCGGGCCGATGAGGGCGAGCGCCAGAGCGGTCAGCGCGAGGGATATACGGGGCACCAGGAAACTCCTTGCGCAAGAGCCATTTGGGCCACGTTTTGCGCGCAGCGGCGGCCGCAGTCAAGAGCCTTGCCACAAAAGAGACGGCTCTCACGCCCGAGAACATGGCCGACGGCCCGCGCGATGCGACACAACTACATGGCCCACCGAAACTTGGGGCGCTTTCGCTCAGCCCCGCTTTGGCGGAGCCAGCGAGGCGAACGTGAGCCCGAAGCGGGCGAGGTACTTGCGGAGGCGGTCGGCGTCGTTGGCGGAGGTCTTGCGCCGGCGCGAGGTTGCGAAGAGGCGGCGGCCGGCCTCGGAGAGGGTGGGACAGGCGCGGCAGATGCGGATGACCTCGGCGAGTTGGACGGCGTCGAAGCGGTCGAGGTCGGCGGCGGCCTCGGGGCCGAGGACCTCGCGGAGGAGCGATTCGTCGGCGGCGGCGCCGGTCTGGGCGGCGTCGGCCCGCTCCCAGGAGTGGAGGAGGCGGCGGATCTCGTCCTCCACGCACTCGACGGTGATGCGGCCGCCGGGGGAGAGGGTGGCCATGCGGGTGACGGCGGCGCCCAGGTCGCGGAAGTTGGCGGCCCAAGTGGCCCGCGGGGAGGCGGCGAACTCGAGGAACCTCGCGCGGGCCTCGGCGCTGAAGCGGACGCGCTGGCCGGTGCGGCGCTCGTGCTGCTCGAGTTCGTACTCGAGGTTGGGTTCGATGTCCTCCGGCCGGTCGCGCAGGGCGGGGAGGCGGAAGGTCCACAGGTCGATGCGGGCGAGGAGGTCCTGGCGGAAGCGGCCCTCGCGGACGTCGCCGAGGAGGTCGCGGTTGGTGCCGCAGATGAGTTGGAAGTCGCTCTGAACCTCGCGGTCGGAGCCGAGGGGGAGGAAGCGCTTGTCCTCCAGAGCGCGCAGGAGCATGGTCTGCTCGTCGAGGCCGAGTTCGCCGACCTCGTCGAGGAAGAGGAGGCCGCCGTCGGCGGCACGGAGGAGGCCGGGGCGGTCCTGCACGGCGCCGGTGAAGGCTCCCTTCTTGTGACCGAAGAGGGCGGACATGGCGGCGTCGCCGCGGAGGGTGGCGCAGTTGACCTCGACGAAGGCGCCGGTGAGGCGGCGGCGGGCGTGCTTGAGGTCGTAGATGCGGCGGGCAAGCTGGCTCTTGCCCGCGCCGGTGGGGCCCATGAGGAGGATCGGGTCGTCGGATTGGCCGGCGACGTGCTCGATGCGCTCGATGAGGCGGTTGAAGGCGGCGTTGCGCGTCTGGATGCCGCCCTTGAGGGTGCTGACGGCGTCGGAGCGCTCGCGCTGGAAGCGGGCGGCGAGGCGGTCGTACTTCGAGAGGTCAAGGTCGATGATGCGGATCTCGCCGGGAACGGGGCCGGCGCGCCGGGGCGGGGGGGAGGACTGGAGCAGACGGCCGGGAATGTGGCGGGCCTCGGTGAGGAGGAAGAGGCAGATCTGGGCGACGTGGGTGCCGGTGGTGATGTGGACGAGGTAGTCCTCGCGGTCGGTGTCGAAGGGGTAGCCGCGGGCGAAGTCGTGGAGGGCGGCGTAGACCTCCTCGAAATCCCAGGGGTCGGTGAAGTCCACGATGTGTTCGCGGACGACGGTCTCGGGAGAGACGGCGGCGATGTCCTGGACGACGGTGCGGGCGAGGGGCTCGTAGCGGGTGCCGCGGAGGAGTTCGAAGCGGCTGATGGCGAAGTGGTCGTGCTGGCAGATGGCGACGCTGGGGCGCCAGCGCTCCCAGCGGTCGGGGCTGGCGCCGGTGTCGAGGGTGGTGCCGAGGAGGCCGATGACGACGGTCGGCTTGGCAGACATATCCAATAGGATAAGACCAGATATGCCCGTCTACAAACAAGCCCTTGGGCCTCGGAGCGACGGGAACTCGTAGTTCCTTGATTTCACAGCATTTGCGTCACTCTGGCGACCCGCTGCCGGGGTCGCCATGGCGTTGGCACGGCGGATGCTTTCTGTCCCTCCGTCGGCGGCGGTCGCCGGCACAACGCACGTCTCTTCCAGCCACACGGCGGTAGCTCAGTGGATAGAGCGGCCGGCTACGAACCGGCAGGTCGAAGGTTCGAATCCTCCCCGCCGTGTTGTTCGCCCGCGAACGAAGGAACCCACGATGAAACGCACGGCCCCACGACGACCGCTTTGCACGCCCGGTGCGCGGATGTAGCCCAAACGGCAGAGGCCGCGGCCTGAGGAGCCGCGCAGTGGGGGTTCGAACCCCCCCCATCCGCTTCGTGATCCACACCTGTGTGTGGCTTTGCGGGCGTAGCCCAAATGGCAGAGGCGGCGGACTCAGGATCCGCCCGGTGCAGGTTCGAATCCTGCCGCCCGCTATCACCACGTTCGCACTCGGCGCCGAGCCCGACGGGACGGCGCATGCAGCAAGGAGGCCGATCATGGCCAACAAGACGCTCTTCAAGTCCTACCGCGGTAACCTGCTGCCGCAGGCCGACACGGTCAACGAGGCCGGCGGCGGCGCGTACCGCTTCAGCGACAAGCACGCGCTGGCGCAGTACGCCGCGACGGGGTGCCTGAACGGCGCGTTCTATGCGGATGCGTTGGATCAACTGGCGACGGTGCTGGGGCTGTGTGCGCGCGTCGAGGCGGAGTTCATCGCGCGGTGCGCGGTGTACTGCCGCGAGAAGGGGTTCATGAAGGATCTGCCGGCGATGCTGTGCGCGGTGCTGTCGGTGAAGGACGGTGCGCTGCTGGAGCGGATCTTCCCGCGCGTGATCGACAACGGCCGCATGCTGCGCACCTTCGTGCAGATCGTGCGGTCGGGGGCGGTCGGCCGCAAGAGCCTGGGCTCGCGTCCGCGGCGGCTGGTCCGGCGGTGGCTGGACTCGCGCAACGACGATGCGCTGTTCCGTGCGTCGGTGGGGAACGACCCGTCGATGGCGGATGTGATCCGGATGGTGCACCCGCGGCCGGCCACGGCGTCGCGCGCGGCGCTGTACGCGTACATGATCGGTCGTGACTATGACGCGGCGGCGCTGCCGGGCGTGGTCCGGGCGCTGGAGGACTTCAAGGCCGGCCGCACGCGGGAGGTACCGGACGTGCCGTTCCAGTTCCTGTCGTCGCTGGAACTGGACCGCGACACCTGGACGGCGATCGCGCTGAACTCGCCGTGGCAGGCGCTGCGGCAAAACCTGAACACCTTCGCACGCCACGGCGTGTACAAGGACAAGGCGGTGGTGAAGACGCTCGCGGACAGAATCCGGGACCCGGAGCAGATTGCGCGCAGCCGCGTCTTCCCGTATCAGTTGCTGGTCGCGTACACGCAGACGGGCGCGGATGTGCCGCCGGCGATCCGTGAGGCGCTGCAGGACGCGATGGAACTGGCGATCGCGAACGTGCCGGCGTTCGAGGGGAAGGTGTACGTGTGCCCGGACGTGTCGGGATCGATGCAGTCGCCGGTGACCGGCTACCGGCCGGGCGCGACGAGCGTGGTTCGCTGCGTGGAGGTGGCGGCCCTGGTCGCCGCGGCGGTCCTGCGGCGGAACCCGGACGCGGAGGTCATCCCATTCTCCGACGACGTGGTGAAGGTGAACCTGAACCCGCGGGACTCGGTGATGACCAACGCGCAGATCCTCTCGCGGCTGCCGGCGGGCGGCACGAACTGCTCGGCGCCGCTGGCGATGCTCAACCGCCGGCACGCGACGGGTGACCTGGTGTTCTACGTCTCGGACAACCAGTCGTGGATCGACTCGACCCGCCACGGCGCGACGGCGACGATGCGCCAGTGGGCCGAGTTCAAGCGACGCAGCCCGGGCGCGAAGATGGTCTGCCTGGACCTCCAGCCGTACGGCTCGACCCAGGTGAAGGACGGCGAGGACATTCTCAACGTCGGTGGCTTTGCCGACGAGGTGTTCCGCGTGGTCTCCCTGTTCGCCAAGGGGGAACTGGGCGGCGAGCACTGGTTGAAGGTAATCGAGTCGGTCCCCATCGACTGATGGGGTGAACACGGACGCAGGGTGTGCCGCGGCGAATGCCGGCGGGAGTACAGGGTTCCAAGACCTCTCGCCACACAACTTGTCGCCGCGGCTTTTCAGGGAGAACGCACAGGAGCGGGATGGGGTGGGGTTGGGAGCCGAAACGAATGCAGACGGGACTACATCCCTCATGCGCAGGTCGCGGGTTCGAATCCCGCCGGCGCGACTTCAACGAAGGTGCGCCGTAGCTCAGTGGGTAGAGCAGCGAAACGTCTCGTCGATCCCTTGTCGTTCCGGCTCCCTCCCTCCCATCCGCCCCTTTGAAGGAGGAGGCCGACAGCGCACGGCAGGTTCGGGGTCCGCGGCGAATGCCGATGGGACTACAGGTTGGAAACGCGGGTTCGACTCCCGCCAACCCCGCTCGACGCGGGCGGGGATGTGTCTCATCACCCTTGTCGCCGCGGGCCCCGGCCCTGCCGGGCGGGGCCTTGTTTCGAAGGCCCCGGTTTGAACCCGGCCGCGCCGGTTCAGGTGACGCACGTCGTGCCTTCTCGCGCAAGCCGAGGAACCCGACGATGTTCGATCGCGACGAACTTGAGAAGGTCATCGACCTGCAGCAACGGAGTTACCGGCTGCTGCTGTGGATCAACCGGGCGTTCATCCGCGGCCGCCTGTCGCTGACAAGGCTGCACGGGCCGATGTCGGAGCAGGAGGCCGCGGCCGAGTGGCTGGATTCGGTCTACGACATGCTCCCGACGGACGCGCGGCCAGAGAACCGGGGCGACCTGGCGCGATTCGCCTCGCTGCTGGTCTCCTACCTGCACACGTCGTTCGAGCCGGTGTCGACGCCCATGCGGATCAGCCGCAACGGGTGCATGTGTCCCCTCTGCAGTTATCTCGCGGCGCCGACGCGCCTTGTGCCGCGGCGGCTGACCAGGAAGGCGAACCTCGCGGCGCGGCGGCTGAAAGTGCTGGCGCTGGGCCGGCTGTGCGATGAACTTGGGCTGCCGCTGCTGGGGTACGAACTGGACGCGATGATCGACGACCCGTCCTTCCCGGGGGTCGATCTCGTCTGGTTCACCTACGGGCTCGAACTCCTCCGCCGCTCGGAGTTCGCCAGCCAGGGCGAGGGCGTCTTCGCCCTCTGGCGGCAGATCGTCCATCATGAACACGGCGCGGGCCGGCGCGCGGTTCAGTTGAATGCGGACCGGTTCGTGCAGGCGGAGCGAGCGGTGGCCGAGTATCTCCGCGCCCGCGCGGCCGCCGCGTGATTGCGATGGTGCCCGTATCCTGATGCTCCACCCGTATACGAGTCCGCCGATGTCCCTTCCCGACGAACGCCACGAACGCGAGCAGTACTTCTTCGATCCGGCGACGGTCGATGAACTCTGCGGCATCCTCGCGCGTTTCGAGCGTCCATGCTGTCTGTGTGCGCCCAGCGTCGGGGCGGAGATGCACCGGCGCGGGCGGGTGGTGCGGATCCTCGACACGGACCGGCGGTTTGCGCACCTCCCGGGTTTTCTGGAGTGGGACCTGTACCGGCCGCGGCGGCTCGACGAGACGTTCGACCTGATTCTCTGCGATCCGCCGTTCTTCAATGTCTCGCTGTCGCAGCCGTTCATCGCGCCGCGGGTCCTGTGCCACTACGACCTGGCGCGGCCGGTGCTGATCTCGTCCCTCGCGCGGCGCTCGGGGGCGATCATGGGCGCGCTGGCGCCGTTCAACCTGCGGCCGACGGGGTACCGGCCGCGGTACCTGACCGTGCAGCGGTGCGAGCGCAACGACATCGAGTTTCTCAGCAGTATCGACCTTCCCCTGCCCGGCACGGAGGACCGCGCATGTTGACGATCGACGGGTCTCGCGGCGAAGGGGGCGGGCAGATCCTCCGAACCTCGCTCGCCCTTTCCATCATCACGGGGACGCCCTTCCGCATCCACTCGATCCGCGCGGGGCGGGACAAGCCCGGGCTGCTGCGCCAGCATCTTGCGGCCGTGAACGCCGCGGCGGCTGTCGGGTGTGCGCAGACGACCGGGGCCGCGCTGGGGTCCACGGAGTTGACGTTCGTGCCCGGAGGGCTTGCGCCGGGGAACCACCGGTTCGCGGTCGGCTCGGCCGGCAGCGCGACGCTGGTGCTCCAGACGGTCCTGCCCGCGCTGCTCCGGGCCGATGCGCCGTCGATGCTCATCCTCGAAGGCGGGACGCACAACCCGGCGGCGCCGCCGTTTGAGTTTCTCGAGCGGGCGTTTGTTCCGCTGGTCAACCGGACGGGGGCGAACGTCTCCGTGGAACTCGAGCGGCCCGGCTTCTTCCCGGCCGGCGGCGGGCGGTTTGTCGCCCACATCACGCCCGCCGCGACGGCGTCACCCCTGCATCTTCATGAGCGGGGTGAGATCCTCCGCCGCCGCGCGACGGCGCTGGTGTCGAACCTGCCTCGCCACGTTGGGGAGCGCGAGATCGAGACGGTTCGGCGGGCGCTGAACTGGCCGCCGGATGCTCTTCATCTGCGGTTCGTGGAGGAGCCCCGCGGGCCGGGGAACGCGGTGCTCATCGAGATGGTGTGCGAGGGGATCACGGAGGTGTTCACCGGGTTCGGCGCGTACAACGTCAGCGCCGAGACGGTGGCGATGCGCGCCGTGGAGGAGGCCCGGCACTACCTCGCCGCGAGAGACGTGCCCGTGGGCGAGCACCTGGCCGATCAACTGGTGCTGATCCTGGCCGTCGGCGCGGGCGGGTCGTTCACCACGCTCCCGCTGACGCGGCATACGCGCACGAACATCGAGACCATCGGTCTGTTCCTCGATCGGAAGATCGAGGTGGCCGAGGAGCGCAAGGACCGCGTCCGCATCACCGTGCATTGACGGGCGTGGAGCCGGCGCCGGCGCTACTTCCCGGCGCGGCGCAGGCGGATCACGAGACGGGACGCGCCTTCGCTGGCCGGCACGGCGCGCGGGTTGCCCAGCGCGATGCGCTCGCCGCCGGCGGCGCCCGCGATGTCGCGGACCATGCGGCGCAGGTGGTCCAGCCGCGCGTCGGCGAGTTCGAGCGCCGCGCTGCGTGCCCGGCGCCCGGCCTGTCGCTCGGCGCCGCGGCGGAGGAGGTCGTACAACTCGTCGAAGGCGTCCTCGACGTCGGCAAGTTCGGTCTGCAACTGGCGCAGTT
>CALAFV010000635.1 GCA_937891445.1 uncultured Phycisphaerales bacterium
CGGCATGGGGCGGCGCTCGCAGAAGCCGATCGAGCCCCGCTCCCAGTGAGCGCGCCGGCCGCTGGAGAGCCGGCCCGTGCACAGTTCGATGATGGTGTGACTGGGTGTCTCGCCCGCGGCGGAAGAGCCCGCGCCGCCGGAGAGGGCCCGTTCGGCGACGATGGCGGCGATCACCTCCGCGTCGGCCTCCAGCAGGCTCTGGCCCAGCGGCCCCAGCGCGGCGCGCAGGAACGCGCGGCGCGTCTGCGAGTCGGGGATGGCCCGCTCGGTCAGGTCGCGCACGTGCGGCGCGGGCGTGACGCACACCCGCTGGCCGATCGGGTCGAGCACCGGGGCCGCGGGCTGGTACGCCAGCAGCCCGCCGAGCGACGCCGCGCGCATGCCCCGCGCGGCGAGCGGGGCCAGATCGTTCGCCAGCGAGCACGCCACCACGCACCCGCTCAGCCCCGGCGCGGCGTGGGCGAACGTGAAGCGGTGGTGCACCGGGCTCTCGCGGTAGCGGCGCACGGCCTCGTCGCACAGCGCGGGGTCCACCAGCGCCCAGTCGGCGCCGACGAACACGGCGGCTTCGAGCCCGAGGCGGTGCATCGCCTCGGCGGCCCAGCGCGGGTCGAAGGCTTCGTCGTAGATGCTCAGGTTCCCCAGCCCGCCGCGCCAGCACGACTCGGCCCACATGCGGCCGGGGCCGATCGGGGTGGGCGCTCGCGGGCCGGCCTGCACGGTCTGGACCGGCAGCCCCGGGATGGGCGGGCCCGCGAGGGCGGCCGCGGCATCGGGGTCGGGGCACAGGAGGATCGCGCGGTCGATGAGGCGCGCCCGCGCGAGGCGCACCAGCGCCATGCGCAGCGGGTTCATCCCGAAGAGGAACTCGCGCGCCAGGTCGCGACGGGTGCCAAGGCCGCTGCGCTCGAGGTCCACCCAGATCAGGGCTGGCAGCGGGGGCGGGGCGTCGTTGACGGTGATCTCGGCCGCCACGGGCTCGTGGGTCTTCTTCGGGGCCGTGCCGGCGAGGACCGCCGCGGCGTCGTCGAGGATCGCGCCCAGTTCGTCGGCTGCCTCCGCGAGCCACGACACGTTCATGATGTCGCGCTCGATCTGCTTCCGCTGCCGCTCCAGCGGGTCCAGGTCGCGGGCCAGATGCAACTCACGGTCGGCGCGGAGGCGCTTGAACTGCCCGGCCTGGTTGACGAACTGTGTGAGGTCGAAGGCCGGGCGGGTCTTCATCACCTCGTCCCGGATCGCCTCGACGCGGGCGATCAGGTCGTTGACCCGCCGCTGGTCCGCGTGGTGGGCGAGCATGTCTTCGAGCAGCGCCTTGGTCTTGCGGGAGAGATCGCCGATGCGCCACGCGCCCTGGCGCACCTCGCGCACGCGCTCCTCGACACGCCGCGTCGAGGGCGGGTTGGCGACGCGGGCTGCGGGGAGCCGGATCGGCGGCGCGTCGGCGCCGGCGTAGGCCGCCAGGGCCTCGGCAAGGGGCATCGGCGTCGTGTGCGACTTGGCGACACCGCCGTCGGTGGCGTCGATCGTCCGCAGGCCCTTCTCGGCATCGGCGGCGAAGTCGCGCTGGAACTGCTCGAGGTACGTCGACATCTGCTCGTCGGTGAGGATCGGCCGGCCCAGCGTGTCGGTCGCCTCGCGGAGACTCGCCCCCATGCGGACGATCCGCTGCCACTCGAGCATTTCGAGCGTGTTGAAGACGTTGAGTTCGGCGGACCAGACCTGGTGGATCGCCGCGCCGGCGGAGTAGTACTGCCCGTCGGTGAATCCCAGGTCCTGGCCCACGAGGATGACCGGATCACACCCCAGGTGCCGCGCGAGGTAGTACGCCAGGTGGGCGACGGTGGCGCCGGGGGTGAGGCGGGTGTTCTCTTTGGCGAGGTTCTCGCCCAGAAGTTGGTCGAGGATGTTGTCGCCGACGAACCGCTTGTCGCCCGGGAACGCCTCCACGATCGCCGGGTTGCACTTGGGCTCGGCGACGAGCGTCACGCCCTCGACGTCCTCGGCCGTGAGCCCCTCGTAGAACCGCCGCGACATCTCGTGGTAGTCCAGGGCCGTGACGAAGTGCGGCCGGATGCCGCGTTGCAGCAGCGGCTTGAGGACCGTCTGAACGGCGATGATGACGAACCGGTCGCGCAGGCCCGGTTCGGCGAGCAGGTCGAGTTGCCGGTGCAGGCTCGGCCCCGCGGCGATGACGATGGCCGCGCGGCCGCGGGCCGCGTCCGCCAGGTCGGCGATCCCGGCGCAGCGGGCGTAGTCGCCGACGTTCTGCGTCAGGTTCCGCATGGTCGTCATCGCCTTGACGAGCGTCGTGGCGCTGGCGGTCCGGACCGCCTCGACGGTCGTGGCGACATGGCTTTCGAATCGCCGCGCGGCATCGCCCAGCCGCTCGCGGCTGGCGGGGTGGTCCACGAGTTTGACGCCCAGGGCAACGATGGGCTCCAGACCCGCGATCGACCGGCTGATCGCCGCGCGGTCGTCCGGGTCGGTGAGAATCGCGGTGTTGCTGCTGAGGAGCCACGCGCTGTGGTCGATGCGCTCCAGGACCGCCCGCAGCAGCGCCACGTCGGGCTCGAAGACGAGCATCACGCCGGTGCGCTCGAGGCGGCGAGCGAGGGCCGCGACGTGGTGCCCCAGGCCGAAGCCGGTGACGACGAGGCACCCGGCCTTGGTCAGGTCCACCGTGTCGGCCAGCCGCCGGGCTTCGTCCAGCGGCCGGCGCCGGCTGGCCAGCGCGCGGGCGGACGGCCCGGCGCCGATCTGGGCGCTGACGGCTTTGTCCTCAGCCTCGAAGAACTCGACATCGGTCCGGGGCGCGGCGGCGCGGATCAGTTCGGCGGTCCGCGGCGACGACCGCGCCAGCGCGGCGAGGTTCCGCTCAAGGATCGCGGGATCGGGGAGAATGGGCGTTGGTGGCATAGGAGAAACGACTGCACCGGCCGACCGGGCCAAGCGTACGGGGTGTGAGAGGGGCTATCGGGCCGCCGCGAGCGGGGGCTTCGAGAATGGAGGCGACATGGGTGGAATGGATCTGATCGCGCAAATCGCGGCATCGGGGACCGTCGCCTTCTTCGGCGGCCCTCCGCCCGCTCCGCTTCCCGATGGCCCGTTCTGGGAGCGATGGCTGCTGGAGGAGCCGCTGTGGACCGCCGTCGCGCTGGCCGTCGGCGGCGTGGTGGTGTTCATGATCCTCAACCGGGCCGGGCAGGCGCGGCAGGGGCTGATCGCGGCGGGGGCCGGCCTGGTCCTCGCGGCCGGGGTGTTCGTGCTGGCCTCGCTTGTGACGACCGACCGGGAGCAACTCCGCAACGCCACCGGGGCCCTCGTGACCGCCGTGGCGAAGGCGGACGCCGCCGCGGCGGGCGAACTGCTTGCCCCGGAGGTGCGGCTGCGGCCCCCGGCCGTGGTCGGGCGGGCGTCGATGGGGCGGGACCAGATCCTCGCGTTCGTCGGCAACGAGATGCGGGGGACGTACCGGATCGAGAACTACCGCGTCCTCCAGACCCAGGCGGCCCTCGGCGGCCCCACGGCCGGGGTCACGCAGACCTACGTCCGCGTCACCCCAGAGCAGACCCGCGCCCCCACCTTCTCGTGGTGGCGGCTGGCCTGGCGGAAGGGGAGCGATGGGCGCTGGCTGGTGACCGACATCGAACCGATCAGCGCGGACGCTCGCTGAGGGACCTCGTCGTCGCGGGGGGATCGGGAATGTTCACCAAGAGGCTGGCCTGGAGTTCCGGCTTGCGCCCCGGGCGCGAGATCCGGATCCCGGCTCCGTTGTAGAGGTTGTGCGGGAAGCGCTTGCGGGTCTCCCGCAGCCGGGCCGACTGGTAGCCGGGGGTCTGCGGGTCGAAGTCGTCGAGGGTGAAGACCCCGATGGTGACCATCGAGCGGTTGGGGCCGTGGTAGTAGAAGGCCAGTTCCCCCTGCTGGCGGAGGGTCGTGGCGTACTCCTCGGCGGCCTTGCGAGCCTCCTTCAGGTCCTCCTCGGTCGGGCGGGGGAGGTCGTCGCGGCCGTAGACGGCCACCTGGAGGGTGTACAGGGCGTCGTCGCCGTAGCGTGCCTTGGCCGTCAGCAGGTTGTACTCGGGGCGCGATCCGAGTTGGAGGGTGAAGGGAGGCGCGAGGAACGCCCCCGCGTACGGCTGGGCCTGTCCGACCGTGACGCCACGGACGCGCTGGAGGGCGTCGGCCGCGGCCGGGTCATCGGGGGCGGCGAAGCGGCCGTAGGCGACGATGACGTTGTCGCCGCGGGTCTCCACAAAGGCGTCGGTGAGGCCGGCGGTGATGCGGGCCTCGGCAAGGGCCTGGGCGGCGGCGGCCTGCGCCCCGTCGCCGCGGAACGCGGCGAGGACGATCACCCACGAAGCGCCGGGTGCGGGGCGATCGGCCTGCTGCTGGGCAGGCTTCTTGTTGTCGTCCCGCTTCTTGTCGTCCTTCTTCGCGGGGGTTTCCTTCTTCTTAGGGGTCGTGGCGGGCTCGAAAGGGGGGGGAGGGAGTTCAGCGGCGAGCGCAGTTTTTGCCGACTGGCCTGCGAGCAGGAGGGCGAGCAGGACTGCCAGAAGCGCAGATCCTGCGCGGCAGGGCAGGTTCTGCCCGTGACGCTCCGAAACGCGTCGGGATGGTCCGAGAACGCGCCAAGCGGCCCTCGCAGGTGTGTGGCGGGCATCAGATTCCATGCAAGGTCCCCTTTCGTGTTACCGCTCTAAGCGTCTATTTAACGGGAACTTAAGGCGAGAATAGGTGCACTGGGAAACACTCAAGCCCGTTGCGCATCAAGGACGATACACATGGCACGAACGGACGGCCGCAAGGCCCGAAAACGTCAGCAACGGCCCGCTCAGAAGGATTCTGGCGGGGTGGAGAACGAGCGAAGGAGTGCACGAGGCACCAAGGCCCCGCGCAGGAACGACGCAACGTCCGAAAAGCGGGGCAGGAGACGGACGAGTATGACTCACGCAACGGGGATTGCCGAGCCCACCAGCCCGCACATCGCGGGGCGCATCGGCCCACAGGGGCGGCGCACGAAGGACTCGGCTCCCGTGGAGCAGGTCGCGGCGCGAAGCCGCGAACTGGACCAGGTGGACCTGTCCGACACCGCTCGGCGCGCAGGGGGCGTGGCGGGGTTTGTGGGAGAAACAGGCGTGCGAACCGAGTTGGTCGAACGGGTGCGGCGGGAGATCGCCGCGGGGACCTACGAGACGGATGAGAAACTCGACGCCACGGTCGAGCGCCTCCTGCGGGTGCTCGACGGCCAGGCGTAAGGGGGGCCGCGGGGACGCCGCCCGCGGAGACTTCCGAAGGCTTTGCCCTTGATGTGCTTCGGTTCTTCGTTTCACACCCAAGGCCTTCGCCATCAATGGCAGACGCGAGGCACGTCCGGAAGGGAGCGTGGCTCGCGTCGTTTTTGGGGTGTACCGCCGCCGGGGGGCGCCGTCAGGTCTGGGGCGCGGCGACCCCCGGCGCCCGGCCCGGAGGCTACCCGTGCGTGCCTTCTTTGGGAATTCCGTTGCCGCGCGTGCATAAGAGGGGCTGACGCGACGGTTTTCGCGCTGAACCGGGCACCTGCGACCTGGTTATTTGTTCCACGATACCGTGCGGGTGTCAGCGCGGCCTTTCGGGGCCCTGGCCGGGAGCGGGGCCGGGGTTGGCCGGGTCCGCGGGGCGCGGCGCAACCGGCGAGTGCGGGTCGGGCTGCGGCGGGTTGTTGGGGCTGGCCGGACGCGGACGCGGCTTGGGAGCCGGACGCGGCTGTTCGGGCTCGGGGAGCGCGGGCGGATCGAAGGCGGGAAGGTCGGCGACGTGCGCGATTCCCGCCGCCAGCGCCCGCACGGCCGCCGCGAAGCGGACCGGGTCGATCGTCTCGATCGTGTCGGTGGGGCGGTGGTAGTGAGAGGAGCGGAAGTTCGCCGTGTCGGACACGAGCACCGAGGGGATGCCCATCTGGAGGAACGGCGCGTGGTCCGAGCGGAGGAAGTCGGGCACGGGCAGCGGGAGCAGGTCGCCGGCGAAGATGACCAGCGCGTCGCCCGCACCCTGCTGCATCGCGGTGATCAGCGGGCGGCTGAAGCCCTGGTGCTTGAGGAGGCCGCCGACGGCGAGGAAGTTGGCCGTCGTCGGCAGGGGGATCCGCACCGGGAGCGGCGGCCAGGTCTGCGAGCCGGGGTCGTCGGAGTAGTAGCCGAGCATGTCGAGGGAGAGCATGCCGACGATGCGCTCCCCGTCGCCCCCCAGCAGCCTGTCGCGCAGATCCGCCGCGTACTTCGTCGAGCCGACCAGCCCGGCCTCTTCGAGCGTGAAGAAGGCGAAGCGGATCGTTCGCTCGGGCTTGTGATCCTTGAAGATGTGGGCCAGTTCCAGCAGGCCGGCGGCGCCGGTGCCGTTGTCATCCGCGCCGGGGGCGAGGGGAACGGCGTCAAGGTGGGCGCCGACGAGGATGACCTCGGCGGGCTTGGTTGTGCCGCGGACCTCGGCGATGACGTTGTGGTACACGGCCGGCTCCCTGCGGCCGGGGAGGGCGTAGGGGACCTCGTGGAGCACGGGCTCGTAGCCCAGCGTGCGGAGACGTTCGGCGATGAGCGTCTCGGTGGCGCGGAGCCCCTCGATGTGCTCGGCCGTCGGGCCGGGGGAACGCTTCGTGGGGAGCGCCTGGAGTGTGTCCATCAGCCGCCGGCTGTCCACCCGCTCGTGCAGGGCGGCGTCGGGGTCGGCGGGGGCGAGGAGGGAGGCGATGGAGACCAGCAGGGCCGCAGTCGTGTGGGTCAGCATGGCCGGATGGTACGGAGACCGGCCCGGCCGGGTTCACCGGGCGTGAGAAGGCGCAGAGCCGGGCGTCAACACCGGCGTGGGTGGTGAAGACTGGAAGCGGCCGGGGTCGCCTCACATCAGCACGAACGGGCTCCGGTCCGCGCGGCTGACCTCGACGCGCACGCCCGACAGACGCTCGCGCAGTTTCGTGGCCAGGTGGGGGAGGTAGCCGCGCTCGGTCGCCGTGTGGCCGGCGGTGATGATGCTCATGCCGGCCTCGACGGCGGCGAGCGTTTCGTGGTGCTTCATCTCGCCGGTGATGTAGACGTGGCACCCCTCGGCCAGGGCCAGGGCGGCCAGTTCGCCGCCGGAGCCGCAGCAGACGCCGACGGTGTCCACCTCGGTGTCGGCGCCGGCGCCGATGGCCCTGGCGACGTACACCCCCTGCACGCCGAGGTACTCCTTGACCGCCTGTGCCAGCCGCTCGACGGTCGTGGGCTGGTCGAGTTTGATCCGCCGGCCGGCGCCGGCGGAGCGCTCGGGGCGGCCAACCAGTTCGTACACGTCGATCGCCGGCTCCTCGTACGGGTGGAACTGCCGCAGCGTCTCGATCGCCACCGGCAGGGCCCGGCGCGAGCAGACCATCTCCAGGCGGACCTCCGGCACCTCCTCGAGTTTCCCCGCCTCGCCAACCGCCGGCTGCGCCCCCTCGCCGCCGAAGAACGTGCCGGTCCCCTCACAGCCGAAGGAGCACAGGTCGTAGTTGCCGATCTTCCCTGCCCCGCCGCTGGCCAGCGCTGAGCGGACGCGGTCCACGGCGTCGCGCGGCACGAAGGTGACGATCTTGACCTCCTCGGTCTCGCGCCGGCTCAGGTGGGGGCGGAGGGCCCGCCGGTCGCCGCCGCTGGTGCCGAAACGGTTCACGAGCCCGTCGGCGAGCCAGTCGGTCATGCCGCCGGGGGCGCCGTCGAGGGAGGTGTGCGGGGCGTAGACGGCCAGGCCGGCCTCGATCGCCGCGAGGATCACGCCGCCCATGCCGCTCGCCGTGATCCGGTTGATCGGGCGGAAGATCGGCGGGTGGTACGAGACGACCGCGCCTGCGCCCATCTCGCGGGCCTCGCGGACGACCGACTCGGTGAGGTCGATCGTGAGCAGCACGCCGTTGCGCAGCGGGCGCGAACCGTCGCCGATGAGCAGGCCGACGTTGTCCCAGGACTCGGCGTAGCGGAGCGGGGCGATGTCGTCCATCGCGCGGACGAGGTCGGAGACAAGCATGCGCGTGGGCCTCCGGAGAGAGAGGGTGTGTTCCAATCACGGTAGGTGCGGGGGCGGAGGACTGGCCGGAGGAGGGCGGGGGGCGGGGGAGGGGGGGGTACGATCCGCCCGTGACGACCCGCGACACGATCACGCGCCCCGCGCACGCCAAGGTGAACCTCGTTCTCTCCGTCGGCCCCGCGCAGCCGCCCAAGGGGTACCACCCCATCGCCTCGTGGATGGCGCCGGTGACGCTGGCGGACGAGGTGGAGGTCGCTCGCCTCGGCGAGGGGGAGCAGAGCCGCTACACGATCGCGTGGGCGCCCGATGCGCCGCGGCAGACCCCGATCGACTGGCCGTTGGAGAAAGACCTGGCCGTGCGGGCGCACCGGCTGATGGAGCAGCACGCGGGGCGGCCGCTGCCGGTGCGGGTGACGATGCGCAAGCGGATTCCCGTCGGCGGCGGGCTGGGCGGGGGCTCCAGCG
>CALAFV010000636.1 GCA_937891445.1 uncultured Phycisphaerales bacterium
CGTCGAGGCGACGCTCTCGATCGGCTTCGCGGCGGACTTCGTGGACGTCTTCGAGATCCGCGGCACGAGCCGTGACCGGCGCGGCACGGACCTTGAGCCCGAGGTGCTCGCCGACACGGTCACGCTGGGCTACGAGGGGCTGGACGGGATCGTGCGCCGCACCGTGCTGCGGCTCAACCCGGTGCCGGACGAACTGGCCCGCAGTGGCGCGGCGTACCGCCTCCGGCTCGGCCCGCGGGCGAGGACGGCGATCGAGTTCTCGGTTTCGTGCGACATCGGCCGGCCGCTGCCGGTGGTGACACGCTCGGTGGCGATCAAGCAGTTGCGCCGGCACATCCGGGCGTTCCATGAGCGGCAGTGCAGGATCGACAGCGGGGGCTCGCCGCTGTCGTACTGGACGCGCCGGTCGCTGGCGGACATCCGGCAACTGCTGATCGGGACGCCCAGCGGGCCGTACCCGTGCGCGGGTGTGCCGTGGTACGCCGCGCCCTTCGGGCGCGACGGGATCATCACGGCGCTCTCCTTGCTATGGGTGGACGCGAGCATCGCACGCGGGGTGCTGATGTACCTGGGCGCGACGCAGGCGGACTCGCACGACCCGGCGCGGGATGCGGAACCCGGAAAGATCCTGCACGAGCGGCGCGTGGACGAGATGGCCAACACCGGCGAAGTGCCGTTCGGGCGGTACTACGGCAGCGTGGACGCGACGCCGCTGTTCATCGTGCTCGCCGGGGCGTATCACAGCGTCACGGGGGACAAGCAGACGACCGCGGCGCTGTGGCCCCACGTGGCGCGGGCGCTGGCGTGGATCGATCAGTACGGCGACATCGACGGCGACGGGTTCGTCGAGTACCGCTCCAAGGCGGAGTCCGGGCTCATCAATCAAGGCTGGAAGGACTCGGCGGACAGCATCTTCCACGCCGACGGGACCCTCGCGGAGGGGCCGATCGCGCTGTGCGAGGTGCAGGGATACGTCTATCAGGCGCGGCGGGCGGCGGCGCGGCTGGCGCGGGCGCTGGGGATGCCCGCGGAGGCGGAGCGTCAGGAGTTGCGGGCGGAGGATCTGCGCCGGCGCTTCGAGCGGGCGTTCTGGCTGCCGGAACTGGGGACGTACGCGCTGGCGCTGGACGGCGAGAAGCGGCCGTGCGCGGTGCGGGCCTCCAACGCGGGGCACTGCCTCTTCTCGGGGATCGCGGCGCCGGAGCGGGCCGCGAGCGTGGCCCGGCTGCTGATGAGCCGCACGATGTTCAGCGGGTGGGGGATCCGCACCGTGGCGACGACCGAGGTGCGGTACGACCCGATGTCGTACCACAACGGCTCGGTGTGGCCGCACGACAACGGGATCATCGCAGCGGGGATGGCCCGCTACCGGGCACGCAGCGCGGTGTCGGCGCTGCTCAACTCGTTCCTCGACGCGGCGAACTACGTCGAGTTGCGCCGGCTGCCGGAACTGTTCTGCGGCTTCCGGCGGCACCACGGGCGCGGGCCGACGCCGTACCCCGTGGCGTGCAGCCCGCAGGCGTGGTCGGCGGCGACGGCGTTCATGCTGCTGCACGCGGCGTTGGGGCTGCGGGTCGACGGGGCGGCGCGGCGGGTGACCATCCGGCGGCCGCTGTTGCCGCGGTCGATTCCCAGGCTCGCGATCCACGGCCTTCGCGTCGGGGATTCGTCGGTAGACCTGCTGTTCGAGCGCGACTACGGGGACGTCGGGGTTGTCGTGCTCGGCAAGCAGGGGCCGGTGACGGTCATCGTCCAGAAGTGAGTGGATCGGAGCGCTGCGGCGCGGGGGCGGCGGCCTCGGCCGGGAGGCCCTCGATGAAGACGTCCACCAGTTGGCCGGGGTACAGGCGCGGGAGCGCCGCGTCGCCGCCGGACGGGCTGGTGACGCGGAAGACGACTTCGACCACGCGTGTGTCCACGCGCTCGGTCGTCGAGCCGCTGAGGTCGGTCTTCGGCCGCGCGAGCGGCTCGATGCGGATCATCTCCAGCGGGACCACGAGTTCGGCGCTGCCGCGGAGCCGGGCGACGCCGCGGGCGCCCTCGCGGAGACGCGGGAGGTCTTCCTCGTCGATGCGGGCGCGGATGTTCATGCTCGACAGGTCGCCCAGGACCATGGCGGCGTTGATGACGTCGGCGGGGGCGAACTGGCCGGGCTCGATGTCGCGCTTGAGCACGGTGCCGTCGATTGGGGCGCGGACGGTGCGGCGGTCGATGAGCAACTGAATGGCGTTGATGTCCGCGTCGGCCTGGGCGATGCGAGCCCGGGCGACGGCGATGTCCTGGGCCCACGCGCCGGAGCGGGCCAGCGTAAGTTGGGCCTCGGCCTGCTGGAGTCGGGCGCGGGCCTCCTCAAGGGCGAACCAGCGGCGGCGGACCTCCTGCTCGGAAGCGGCGCTGCGCTGCGCGGCGGCCGAGAGCGACTCGTACTGATCAGAGAGGTCGGCGACGGTGGCGCGGGCGGCCTCCACCGCCGCCTCGAGGACGGGGATCTCCTCGGGACGGGGTTGGGCCTCGAGGCGCTGAAGGTCGGCGAGCGCGGCTTCGCGGGCCGCGCGGGCGCGCATGAGGTCGGCCTGGAGGGGGCGGGTATCGAGTTCGAAGAGCGGGTCGCCCGCCTTGACGGCCTGGCCGACCTCGGCCCAGATCCGTGTGACAACGCCCCCCTCGGGAGCGGCGATGAGCACGTTGCGCGACGCGGCCTCGACGATCCCGGTGCCGGCGATGCCCTCCTCGAATGGATTGATCGACGGGACGGCGGCGAGCGGGACCTCGGGCGCTTCGCGCCTGGAGACCGCGATCGCGTAGATGGCGACGCACAGCCCCGCGACCGCCGCGATGATCGTGACCCACTTGGTCATCCGGCCTGCTCCTTCTCCGCCGCGGCGCCGGTGCGGGCTCCGGCGCCTCCCTCGTCGCCCCCGTTTTCATAGTGCGGGACCCACTTGCGTTCTTCCTGGACAAAGTGGGAAGGTTCGGCCTTGAGGCGGCCGTCTTCCATCTCTTCGATGCGGTCGGCGTAGTGGAAGATCCGGGCGTCGTGGGTGACGACGATGACGCAGCGCGGGCGGCCGCGGGCGTCGCGGCCGCGGCTTGCGGCGTGGATCAGGTCCATGGCCGACTGGCCGGTGCGGGCGTCGAGGTTGGCGGTGGGCTCGTCGCAGACCAGCAGCGCGGGGTCGCCGACCAGGGCCCGGGCGATGGCGACGCGCTGCTGCATGCCGCCGCTGAGTTGGGCCGGCCGAGCCGAGGCGCGGCCGTCGAGGCCGACGGAGGCGAGCACCTCGCGGGCGCGCCGGGCGGCCACGGCGCGGCTCTCGCCGCGGATGATGAGCGGAACCGCGACGTTCTCCTCGATCGTGAGCGTCGGGATGAGGTTGAACTGCTGGAAGACGAAACCGACGACCTCGCCGCGCCGGGCGGTGCGCTCGTCGGGGGTAAGGTCGGACCATCGGGTGCCGAAGACCGAGACCTCCCCGGAGTCGGCGTCGAGGACGCCGCTGATGATGGAGACGAGCGTGGTCTTGCCGCAGCCGCTGGGGCCGACGAGCATGACCAGTTGGCCGGGGTCGATCTCGAGGCTCACGCCGCGGAGGGCGGGGACGGCGGCGGCACCCTGGCCGAAGGTCTTGGTGACGTCGCGGACCCGGATGGCCGGGCCGGCGCTGGCTTCACTTGAAGACAATCGCCGGCTCCAGTCTCAGGACGCGGATCAGGCTCAGAAGGCTGCCGCTGCTGATGCACAGCAGGACGGCGATAAACGAGCCGATCAGCAGTTGCCAGGGGAAGTACGTCGCGAGTTCCGAGCCCGGGCGCTGGCTCACGATGCTGAAGGCGCCGGCGGCGCCGACGCCCACGCCGAAGCCGATGACGCCGACAACCAGGGCCTGCACGAGGATCATCGCCAGGAGCGTGCGCTTGCGGGCGCCCATCGCCTTGAGGACGGCGAAGTTGCGGAGGTTGTCGAGGGTGAACTGGTAGAAGACGGTCGCCGAGACGACCAGGCCGACGATCAGGCCCAGCAGGACGGTGATGCCGAAGTTGATGCCGATGCCGGTCTCCCGCATGATGAAACTCACGGTCTTCATGCGCATCTCGTCGGGGGTGAGGGCGGCGAGGTCGGGGAGGGCGTTGATCGCCGCCTGCACGCGGCGGACGTCCACGCCGTCCTTCACGCCGACGAGGATGTAGGTCAGCGTGTTGCGCCCGAGGGGGACGAAGTTGATCGCGTTCTCGTAGG
>CALAFV010000637.1 GCA_937891445.1 uncultured Phycisphaerales bacterium
GCATGACCCCGCCCCTTCCCACGCCCGCGGACCGCCGCCCGACCGTCGCCATCGTCGGCAACGTCCAGACCCCCTACCGCCTCCAGGTCCACCGCCGCTTCGCGCGCGAGATCCCCGAGATCCGCCTCGCCTCGCTCTTCACACACGATGTCCCCGACTCGCCGTGGCGGTTGCAGGCCGATCCCGAAATCAACCCGGTGATGTTCGGACCCGGGGAGGTCGGGGACGACCGCGGCAAGGCCGTGCGTGCTCTGCACGAGTGGCGCAAGGGCGGGCGCATCTGCCGCTGGCTCGCCGAGCACGACGTCCGAATGGTCGTCTCCGGCGGGTACGCCGATCCCGCCCAGCTCCGTGTCCTCCGTTGGTGCCGCCGCCAGGGCGTGCCCTGCTACATCTGGGCCGATTCGAATATCCGTGGCGACACCGCGACCGGGCTCAAGCGTGCGGTGAAGAACGTGGTTGTCCGTCGCGTGGTCCGCGGCGCGTCCGGGTGCCTGGTCTTCGGCTCTATGGGACGAGAGTACTTCCAGCGATACGGCGCCGACCCGAACCGCATCTTCTTCGTTCCCTTTGAGCCGCAGTACGACCTGTTCGCCAATCCAGATCCATCGCTCGTCACCGACGTCCGGAACAGGCACGGCCTGGGGGAAGGGCGCCGCCGCATCGTCTTTTCGGGACGCCTCATTCCGCTGAAGCGCGTCGACCTCGCCATTGACGCCTTTGCGGCGATCGCTTCCAAGCGGCCTGAATGGGATCTTGTCATCTGCGGTGGAGGCCCGCTTGACGCGGCCCTCAAAGCGCGTGTCCCGCACGCTCTTCACGACCGCATCCGCTTCCTCGGCTTCATCGCCGATCAGGCCGAACTGGGCGCCATCTACCGCTGCTGCGACGTGATGGTCCTGACCAGCAACAGGGAGGCGTGGTCTCTGGTCATCAACGAGGGCGCGGCCGCCGGCCTCGTCCTGGTGGTCAGCGATGTCGTCGGAGCCGCCCCCGAACTGGTCCATGAGGGAGTCAACGGACGCACCTTCCGCTCCGAGGATCTCCCTGCCCTGATCGACGCCCTCCTCGATGCGACTGACCCCATCCCGCTCCAAGAGCGGCAGGCCGCGAGCCGCGCCGTCATCGCTCGGTGGCGTGCCCAGGCTGATCCTGTCGAGGGCTTCCGGGCCGCCCTCCGGCTCTCGGGCGTCCTTCCCGCCTCTTCGGCCGCTGGGCAACCTTCACCTCAGCCGGCCGCAAGTCCAGCCGATAATCCAGGCGCCGGAGCCCAAGCCACGGACCGAACCGGACCCGGCCCCGGCCCGTACGTCTAGACTCCGCCCCAAGCCCGCGGACGTGGAGCCTCCCAAGCTCTGCCGGAGCCGTTTTCCGTGTCCCAGCCCGTCGACATTGCCCTTCTTGCCGCCCTCGGGCTCGCCGCGCTCGTGGGGCACCTCGCCTTGCTCGTCTTGGCCAGGTCAATCAACATCGTCTTCGTCGCCTGTGCGGCCTTCCTCGTGATCTCTCCCCTTTCGGTCGCTCTCGACCTGGGCGTGGGTATCTCGATCCTCAAGTGGGTCCGTGTCTACAGCTCCCTGCTCATGGTCGCCGTCTATTTCCTTACCCTCCGCACCTTCCGGCTCGGTCCGGCCGGGTGGGCCTTGCTTCTCTTTGTGGGTTTCTACACGCTGGCCGGCATCTGGAGCCCAAACCCCGCTTCCGCCATCGCCTTCAAGGGCACGTACGCCATCGTTGTTCTCGGCGGCATCCTCCTGGCTGCCTCCATCCGGGATTTCACCGAACTCCGCGTCGATCTCCGTATCCTCTTCGTCGGCAGCATCGTTTATTGCGCCTTCGTCCTCGCCGGCATGGCCCGCGAACCCGGAGCCATCTTCTCCGGCCGCCTGCAGATCTGGGGCTGGAACTCCAACCGCACCGGCCACGACGCCGCAGCCATGCTCGCTCTCGCCCTGTTCATCGGGCTCTACGAAAGATCCAGGCTTTGGAAGTTCGCTGGTCTCTGCTTGACCATCTTCTTCGCCTTCGTCGTGGTCGCCACCGGCAGCCGCGCCGCAGCGGGTATGGCCGTCATCTCCGCCGTCGTGCTTGCTGCCCCACTGTTCCGCCGGCCCGTTCTGCTCACGTTCATCGCCCTCACCGGCGGCATCCTTGTCAACGTCATTCTCGAAACCGTGTCTGCCTTCGCGGTTGAACGCCTCGGCGAGGTGGATTTCTCCAATCGCTTCAGCCTCTGGAACTTCGGCCTGCAGCACTTCTACGACAACCCGCTCATTGGCGCCGGCTGGGTCTTCGACGCCCGCGAGCGCGCCGGCGGCACCACCGCCAACCTCCACTCCATCTACATCCAGATCCTCGCCGAGACCGGCCTCGTCGGGGCCGCCCTCTTCCTCGCCATGCTCGTGATCTGCGGCATGCGCGCCCTCGTGCTGCTCAACATCATCCGGAAGGTCCCCGGCACCGCCCCCTACGCCTTCTTCGCCTTCGCCCTCGCCGGCGCGACCCTCGCGCACGGCGCCGCCGAGTCCAGCACCCTCCAGGGCACCAACCTCAACGGCCTGCTCCTTCCCTTCGCCGTCGGCCTGCTCGACCGCCTCCCGCAGATGATCCGCGAGGCCGGCGCCGCCCAGGCCGAGGCCGACGAGGAGTACGCCATCGACGCCGACGGGGAGTACATCCCCTACGGCGAGGACCCCGAGCCCGCCTGAGCGGGCCGTCGGTCACGGCAGGCCAAAGTCCCGGTACGGATCCCCCGCCTCACCTTCCCCTTCTTCCCCGGCCACGGCCGACGCCGGCCCGGCGGGCGCCAGCAGGTCCACGACCACACCCATGTGGTCGCTCCCGGCGGGCCCGACCACCTCCCACGACCGCACGAGAAACCCCGGCGACACCCACGCGTCGTCGATCGCGATCCGCTCCGGCCACCGCCGGTCCGACGGCCACGTCCCCTCCGCCCGCAGCAGCGGCTTGCACCGCTTCAGGTCCGTTCTCCTGACCAGCCGCTGGTTCCGCACCCCCGCCGGCGTCGAGTTCAGGTCCGCCAGCAGCACCACCGGCAGCCCCGCCTCCCGCATCCGGCGCACCACCGCCGCCGCCTCGTCCACCAGTTCGTTGCCCTGGAGCCACCGCCCGGCGTTCCGCGGCGACTGCGGGTGAATCATGACCACGCCCAGGTCCCCCCACGGCGGCGGGCGCTGCGCCACCAGCGAGATCACCACGCTCGGGTTGCCGCCGTTGTCGCGCTCCTCGAACTCGCGCAGCGGCCACTTGCTCAGCACGTACTGCCACCCCATGTACCACCCGCGCGGGTTCTGATCGAAGTACGGGTACGCCCCGCGCAGCGCCTCGTCGCGCCAGCCCCGCTTCAGCAGCGGGTACGACGGCTCGGTCACGGCCACGATGTCCGCGTCGCTGGTCAGCAGCAGGTGCAGCGCCTCCTCCGCCGACCGGTTCAGCGCGTACGCGTTGAACTGCAACACCCGCACCGGCCCCAGCGACGCCGACGCCGCGTCGCGCTGCGTCGCCCACGGCGCACGCCCGGGGACCAGCACGATCCCGTGCAGCACCAGGCACACCAGCGCCGCCGCCGCGAACCGCCACCGCCGCCTCAGCACCCACCACGTCAGCGCCGCAAGGGTCGCCAGCGCCGCGTGCGCCGAGAACTGCGCCAGCATGTCGATCCGCCACCCCGCCCACCCCAGGTGCGGCGCCAGCGCCGCCGCCGCCATCGGCACGCACGCCAGCGCATACACGCCCGTCGCCGCCGCCCGCAGCGCGCGCCGAAGCGG